>JAJYLU010000101.1 GCA_021787505.1 Nitrospirota bacterium
CACCGGCAGGGTGGAAGCACGTTGGATAAAAGAAAATTTTTTGTCTTAGGAGGAAAAAATGGACATCATTTCTCTGCCCGTAGAGTATGACCATAATAAGATCGACGGCAAATACAGGCTGGTGGCGATCGCTTCGCAGAGGGCGAAGGACCTCTCGCTCGGGACAAAGCCGAAGATCCAGACGAAGTCGAAAAAGGTCACTTCAATAGCCATCGAGGAGGCGATCAGCAACGCACTCGAGTTCCTCACCGGCGAAGAGGCGGTCAAGGCGAGAGAAGAATCAGGCAAGTTCGATTACAGGAAACTGCTCGAAGAGAGCAGGAAGATCTCGGCTGGAGAAGACCTCAGCGAACTCGAAAAAGACCTGAAGGTCTACCTGCACGAGAGGGAGACGATGGACAAGAAGGCCTTCGACGAACTTTTCGCTGAAAAGAAGGACGAAGAACCTGAAGAAACCGAAGAGTCTGAAGAATAAGTGCATACTCCTCGGCGTATCAGGTGGGGTTGCGGCCTATAAGTCTATCGAACTTATCAGGCGTCTGAGGGATGAAGGGGCCTCGGTGGTCTCCGTGATGACCGAGGCAGCAAGACAGTTCGTGACCCCGCTTTCCCTCCAGGTCGCTTCTCAGGACAGAGTATATACCTCGCTGTTCGAGGAGCCGATGGCCCACATCTCTCTGCCTGCAAAGGCGGATGTCATGGTCGTCGCTCCGGCAACGGCAAATACCATCGCAAAATTAGCCCTCGGCATCGCAGACGACCTTCTCAGCACCTGCTTTCTCTCGTTTCAGGGGAAGATGATCATAGCGCCTTCCATGAACTGGAAGATGTACGAGAACCGCACTGTCAGAAAAAATCTTGATACACTCGCCTCGTTCGGAGTCTTGCAGGTGGGCCCGGAGGCGGGAGCCCTCGCCTGCGGCGAAGAGGGGACCGGCAGGATGGCCGAACCCGCCGATATCCTGGAAGCAATCAGGTCCGTTCTTACACCGAAAGACCTCGCCGGTGAAAAGATCGTGATCACTGCGGGGCCCACAAGGGAATATCTGGACCCGGTGCGGTTCATCTCGAACAGATCGTCCGGAAAGATGGGATATGCCCTGGCGCGCGCGGCCCGGGACAGGGGCGCAGAGGTCACGCTCATCAGCGGCCCGTCCTGCCTGAAGAAACCCGACGGCCTGGCATTTGTCGGGGTCGAGACTGCATCGGAGATGAGGAAAGCGGTGGTAGAGGCGGTCGCCGGCCGTGCAACCGTTCTTATCATGGCGGCCGCTGTCGCCGATTTCTCGCCGAAGACAAAGTCGGCAAAAAAGATCGTAAAAACGGGGGAGATGGCGCTAGCCCTGTCCACAACGCCGGATATTGTTTCTTCTGTCTCGTCGCAGGCGGAAAGGCCCTTTATCATCGGCTTTGCCGCCGAAACAGGCAGGCATCCCGGCAGGGCAGCCGCGAAGATGAAAAATAAAAAGATGGACATGATCGTGTTCAATGACGTCACCGAGCCGGGCGCCGGGTTCGACGTAGACACCAACAGGGTCGAGATTATCGACGGGAAAGGCCGGACTAAACTCGGCATTATGAGCAAATACGAAGTCGCCGATGCGATTCTCGACAGGTTCATCGAAATCAGAGCTTGACTTTATCGGCACGATTTGATAAAAAAATGGCAAGGTTATGTCGCTCAAGGATATAGAAAAACTGAAAGAACGGGTCGATAAGGACCCGAATTCGAAACTCTTCGTGCCGCTGGCGGAAGAATACCGGAAAGAAGGCATGCTCGATGAGGCGATCAACGTTCTTATGAGCGGCCTCGAAAGGCAGCCCGGCTATATGAGCGCCCGTGTATCGCTCGGAAAGATATTTCTCGAAAAAGGAATGGTGAACGAGGCACGTTCCGAATTCGAAAACGTCATCAATTCTATCCCCGACAACCTTTATGCCCACAAAAAGCTGGCCGAGATCTATCGGAACCTGGGCCAGAAGGAAATGTCGATACAGTCGTACAAAACGGTGCTCAAACTCAACGCCATGGACGAAGAGGCGCTTTCCACCCTCAGGGAACTGGAAGAGGAGGAGATGCTCGCCATCGGAGATGCATCTGCGGTGACCGATAAATCCGCGGCGGTCGCGGAAGAAGTTGCCGAAGAAGCCCTGCCTGAGGAGACGGCTGTCGAAGAGGTGCCGCAGGCTCCCGAAGCCCCCGCGGCTGTTGATGCCGACGATCTCACAGCATTCAAAGACTCGATATTCGGAGACAAGGCCGCTGTCGATGGCGTGGATATCGCGGAAGAGGCGCCATACGAAACAGGCGCTCCCGACGAAGAGGAGCTTGCGGAAGTGGTCGAGGAGCAGGCCGGCGGAGGCGAGGAGGAACTGTCCTTCGCGGATGTAAATATAGCGGGCGAAGAGACCCCTTTCTTTGGGGTTGCCGGGAAGGAGACCGGCCCCGGAAGAGGGAGCGTCCTTGCCGAAACCGGAAAGCAGGCCGTTCCCGCAGAAATTGAGGCCAAGGGGGCGAAACCCCAGGACGCCGACAGGTTCATCGTCGATGGCAACTACCTCCAGGCGATGCACGTATACAGGAGCATCCTGTCTTCGGATCCCGATAACCGCACTACCCTGCAGCGTGTGGAGGAACTCAGGACCCTCCTCAAGCTCATGGGAAAAGACAAAGAGGCATTGATATCCAATCTAAACGCCTTCCTCGAAGGTGTCAGGAAAAGGCGCAATGAATTTTACCGAAGTACTTAAAGAAACGGTTGATAAGGTCGACGGCGCCGTCTCGGCGATGATCATCGCTTCCGACGGCATCACGGTCGAAGAGTATGTCGCAGAGAGGCTGATAGACCTCGTCGGGCTGGGCGCCGAGGCTTCCGCCATGATACGGGATATCGGACTGGCCGCCGAGAACCTGCGCCTGGGAGAGGCGCGCGAATTTTCGATCATCTCCGATACGTGCGGCATTATCATGCGAAAGATCAATAACGATTATTATCTCGCCCTTGTGATCAAGCCCGACGGCAATTACGGCAAAGGCCGGTTCATACTGAAGACCGCGGTCCCGAAAATAGAGGGGGAATTCTAAAGCTGCCGTTTGAACCGTTTGCAGAGCGCAAACGGCTAGTGCAGCTTTTATTCCGATATGAAAATTCTGGTAATACACGGCCCGAACCTCAACCTGCTCGGCAGGAGGGAGACCGGCGTCTACGGCGCGGAGACGTTCGATTCCCTGAACCGCAGGATTGTTTCTCTCTGTTCCGAACTCGGTATGGACGTCGAGATATTCCAGTCAAACAGTGAAGGGGGCATCGTCGACGCGATACAGGCGAAGCCGTATGATCTGCTCGTCATCAACCCGGCCGCATACACCCATACCAGCATCGCAATACGGGACGCGATCGCCGCGATGGCGCGGCCTGTCATAGAAGTGCACATCTCGAACATTTACACGCGTGAGGAGTTCAGAAAACATTCCTATATCTCCGGGGTCTCCACCGGTCAGATAAGCGGCCTCGGGACCGACGGCTATCTCCTGGCCGTCAGGGCAGCGCAGACACTCTTATCGAAATGAACCGGCTCGATGCTATAACCGATGCCCTCGGCGCAAAGGGCATCGACGGAATCATTATCTCGGACCTGACGAACGTGCGGTACCTCTCCGGCTTCAGGGGTTCTTCGGCTTGTCTCCTCCTCACCCGGAAGGCCCGCCTCTTCTTTACCGACTTCCGATATGAAGAACAGGCGAAAAAGCAGATCATGGGGTTCGAGATCCTTATCGAGAAAGAGCCGAGGCCGCGTCTTCTCATGGAGAAGGCGAGATCGCTCGGGCTCAGGACGGTCGGCTTCGAGGCGTCCGCGTCGTATGAGTTTTACCGGTCTCTCCTGCGCAAAGGGCCCCGCATCAGGGCGGTAACCAACCTGGTGGAAGACGTGCGAAGGGTCAAAGACGCCCATGAGACCGAGTTGATCGGAAGGGCGATAGAGCGGGCGGAGAAGGCCTTTACGGAGGCCCTGCCGTATATAAAAAAGGGCGTAACGGAACTGCAGATTGCGGCAAGGCTGGAGGAAGGTCTGAGAAAAAACGGATGTGTGTCGTTGCCTTTTGATATAATAGTGGCTGCCGGAGCTAACTCCTCCATGCCGCATGCGCGGCCCACGCACAACAAGATCAAGGCGGGAGACCTCGTCGTGATCGACTGGGGCGGTGAGGCCGAAGGCTACTTCTCCGATATGACCAGGACATTGCTGATGCATGGATCCGGTCTCGCAAAAAAGAGGGAGATTTACGAGACCGTGCTTGAAGCGAACATCGCGGCAATCGAAGCCGTTAAAGACGGGGTCCGGGCAAGGGCGATCGACAAGACCGCCCGGGATGTCATAAAAGCAGCCGGATACGCGGATTTCTTCGGACACGGCACCGGCCACGGCGTCGGGCTGAATGTGCATGAGCTGCCGCGTATCTCGAGGCTGGGGAGGGAGTCGGTAAGAACGGGAATGGTCTTCACTATAGAGCCGGGCATTTATCTGCCCGGAACGGGCGGCGTACGAATAGAAGATATGGTCCTCGCCGGCAGGAGGGGCTGCACAGTGCTCACCTCGCTTCGCAAGGGACTCGAGATAATATAATGAGCTTCAGGAGGAAATGCAGGTGATTGCAACAGCGGATTTCAGAAAAGGCATGAAGATTGAATTCAAGGGCGACCCTTACGAGATCATAGAGTTTCAGCACGTGAAAATGGGCAGGGGCGGCGCCAACGTAAAGACGAAGATGAAGAACCTCAGAACGGGTTCAGTAATAGAGGAGACGATACGGTCGGGGGAAAAGTTCCCTCCTCCCGGACTGGAAGAAAAGAAGATGCAATATTTGTATGCGCAGGACGAACACTACTATTTCATGGACCAGGAGACGTTCGAACAGGTCCCTCTAGACGCCGCGCAGTTGGGCGACCTGCGGCTTTTCCTGAAGGAGAACACCGAGGTAAAGATCCTGTATTACAAGGGGGAGCCGATCAACGTCGAGCTGCCGACGTTTATTGAACTCGTCGTCGCAAAGACCGACCCCGGGTTCAAGGGAGATACCGCATCCGGCGGCGGGAAGCCCGCGACGCTCGAAACCGGAGCGGTCGTCAGGGTACCCTTCCACATCAATGAGGGAGACACGATCAAGGTCGATACGAGGACGTCCGAATATATAGAAAGGGTAAAATAATGGAACTCGATGATCTGAAGGGTCTCATCGAACTTCTCAAGGAAACCGACATTACGGAATTGTTGGTCGAGAAGGACGGGACAAAGGTGAGGATCAAAAGAGAAAAGATGTTCTCCTCTGTCGAGATACCTTTGGTAAAGCCCGTACAGGTCCAGGAGACGATCATCAGGGAGACCGAAGAAGAGACCCAGCGACTGATCACCGTCACCTCGCCGATCGTCGGCACTTTCTACCGGTCGCCGTCGCCCGACGCCCCGGCGTTTGTCGATGCAGGCGTCAGGATCAAGAAAGGCCAGGTGCTCTGCATCATCGAAGCGATGAAACTGATGAACGAGATCGAAAGTGAAGCGGACGGAATCCTCGTGAAGGCCCTGGTCGAAAACGGGCAGCCTGTCGAGTACGGCGAACCCCTCTTCCTCATCGAGCCGGTATGAAACTGTTCAAGAAAATCCTCATCGCCAACCGCGGAGAGATCGCGGTCAGGATAATACGGGCCTGCAAGGAACTCGGCATCAGGACCGTCGCAGTCTATTCCGACGCGGACAAGGATTCGCTCCATACAAAAATGGCGGACGAGTCGATCTGCATCGGTCCGGCTAGCTCGGCACAAAGTTATAATAATATCCCTAGCATCCTTACCTCGGCGGAGATCACCGATTCCGAGGCGATCCACCCCGGCTACGGATTTCTGTCGGAAAACCCCCATTTCGCCGAGGCATGCCTTACATCCGGAATCACGTTCATCGGGCCATCGCCCGAATCGATCAGGATGGGCGGCGACAAGGCCAGGGCACGGCAGGTCATGAAGCGCAGGGGCGTCCCGGTCGTCCCCGGCAGCGAAGGCGCCGTCGTTTCCGAGGAGGCCGCCATGAAGACCGCCAAGCGAATCGGCTTCCCGGTGATCATCAAGGCCTCCGCGGGAGGAGGAGGAAGGGGGATGCGGATCGCCAAGTCCGAGGAAGAACTCGACAAGCTGTACTTCATGGCGCAGCGCGAGGCCCTCACCGCCTTCGGCAACGGGGAACTCTACGTCGAAAAGTATATCCCGGCAATGAGGCATATCGAGGTCCAGATCATCGCCGACACGAAGGGCAATTTCTTGCATCTCGGCGAGAGAGACTGTTCGATCCAGCGAAGACACCAGAAACTCATCGAGGAGTCCCCCTCCCCTGTCGCGACCGAAAAATTCAGGAAGAAGATAGGCGAGTATGCGGTCAAGGCGGCACGTGCGATCAAATACAAAAACGCCGGCACCGTAGAATTCATCGTCGATTCCGAGGGGAATATCTATTTTATGGAGATGAATACCCGCCTTCAGGTCGAACATCCGGTCACCGAGTACGTCACCGGGATCGATATCGTAAAAGAGCAGATCATGATTGCGGCCGGTTTCCCGCTCGAAATGAAACAGACCCAGGTGAAGCTCTCGGGGCACGCGATAGAATGCAGGATCAACGCGGAAGACCCCGACCGGTTCATCCCCTGCCCGGGCAAAATCACGTTTCTCTCCCTGCCCGGCGGTCCCGGAGTGCGCGTCGACACGGCGGCCTATAACGGCTGCGTCATACCGTCGCATTACGACTCTCTCGTGGCGAAACTGAT
>JAJYLU010000102.1 GCA_021787505.1 Nitrospirota bacterium
AAAAAAATAAATGATCTATACCGAAATAGGAAGGCTGGAGCAGACCACTATTTCCCCCCGGTAACGAAACTCCTCAGTTCCAGGGAATCTTCAGGGGCTGCATTAACGAACGTCACCCCGTAGAAGGCGACGCTGTCATGTCTGATATCAGTTCTGCGAATGACCTTTGCTTTCAGGAAAAGCCTCCTCCTGGTGGCGGGGTTAACAAAATTGACCATGATCTTATGACCTACAGGAAAGTCCGCGTTGCTCTTGAATGCCATGCCGTTTTCGCTAAAATCGATGGAGGTTCCCGTATACTTTATGTTGTCATCTGAGGATTGTATCGTAATCACCATCTGCAGCACGCGGCGAGGCGGGACCTTAAGATATCTTGATACGGTGGAGAGAAATTTCAATTTGTTAACCGGTAGTTCGAAAGAGGTGGTCCCGTGGATGATATCCTTGAGCGGGCTCGCCTCCGAGGCACTGAACGGCAGGCAGACTATCAACGGGATACGGGAAAAGGAGTTCGATTTGCAGAGGGTCTCCATGTCCCTCCTGAAGTAGTCCAGGTTTCTCTGCGCGAGCAATATTACCAGATCGCTTGTCCCTCCGGCGGATAATGCGTCGCCGACCGAGTTGAATACCGAATAATCTCCGCTGATATCGGAAAGATGCGACTTTACTGTCCTCAGTCCGTCCGGAATATTCTCTATCACATGAATTTTTTTCATGGGTAATTTCGACGCCAGAACAGGGGGAATCGCACTAAAGTTGCTGAAGTAATCTACACTTTTCACTACGGTATGTCAATGGCAGCGAAGAGGAGAACGGAGGGTATGCTGACATGTATCGCAGGGTAGAGATGTACGCCAATTTTGCCTTGACAGAGGAGCACAAAAGGAGTAGTGTGTAACAAAAGAGCGAGTCTAAAATGGTGGTGGTCTTGCTCCTCTTTGCCAGGGCTCATGATATAAGGCGCAAGCCGAAAGTCGAATGACTTAGTCGTGAGATGATTAATCTCTGTGAGATACCGGCGGAAAGGAACAGGCTCCACCTTTTTTTGTTTGCGGAGTAGTTCGTGACCCTGCCAGGCCCTCTTACCACGAGAATACTTTCCTGATTACGATTACGAGCTCATCGCACTTATACTTACTGCATCTTTCCTGACCCCCCCGGCCGGAGCCGATTCGACATGTATCCATTTGCCGTCGTCCCGGGCCGGGGTTATAAAGCTCTTGATCTTACCGTGGGGGGGCCTGAAAGACGCCCGCACGGTGCGATTATTTGAAGGTCTTCATTACATATTCCGCGATCTCTTTCGCGTCCTTGTCCGAGATTGTCTTCTTATCGAATTTCGTCATGCCGGGCCCGGGATTTCTCATCTTCCCCACAATGTCTTTGGCCGTTTTCACGCCGTGAGTTTCGCGGTCTTTCTGATGAAGGGTGAACGCCGGGTTAATAATGTTCCCTCCGTCCGGATGGCAGGGGGAGCAATTCTGCATAAAGAGCATCTCGCCCCTGTTCTTCTTGCCGTCCTCCTTAGCCCAACCGGCGGTGATTAAGAGAGAGAGAAACGCCGCTGCAAAAAGCAGTACAACAGTCTTCTTCATGCCCATCTCCTTTCGAAACAAGATTTGATTTGCGATACGCGAGTGCAACATAAGAGGCTTAATCCCAATTCCAAAATTCCTCATACCGGTCGGGGGGTCCCTCATGGTCCATAATCCCCGGCTCCTTCTCCCGTCCCCATCGATCCGATCCAGCCTCGTTTTTTCGTTGGGTTCACTGAATTTGTCCCCGGATTTCCCCGTCAGGATATTTTTCTGTATGCACGTTCACATACGCGTCTCCCCTGTTAATCATCTCCACGAGCGACCCGAATGGTTTTCCCTTGAGCGGACCGACCATCCGGTCGGGAGTGATTGTGCCTTCCGCGAGGACTCCGCTGAATTTGCCGGGCTTCGCCGGACCGGTGAAGAGAAGAACCATAGGCGGGCCGTTTCGCGTTTTCGTACCTTCATGAATATGCGCTGCGGTCACATTTTCGATGTCGTGAACCGTGAGCGTGTATTCCATCTTGCCGTCATCGCCGAGGTGAAAAACTGCCTGCCCCGTTGCCGCGGTCCTCACGGCGGGGATTACCTGCATTCCCCCGAGCTCCGCCTTAAAGCTCTTCACCGCTTTTTCGGCGGCAACGCCGATGGAAGAAAGAAATACGACCACTGCAAAGAATAATAGATAGGCCCTGAACTTTTTCATCGCGCCCTCCTTTGTTAGTTACCGGTGGAAACTGGTTTGCCTCTAACTACTTCTTATCACAGAATCCGGGAGGTTTCAACAAACATTTTAGCAGGAAAGGAAAAGAATACGCAGCGCACTCACCATTGCATTAATATGACTTTTCCATACGTCTCCATACGTCTTTGCAATGGTGCCTATGCGGAAGGGAAGGCAGGGAATGAAGTGATTTATGAACGACCCGGTCGCATGAGCGGGAAGGGCCGTCAGTCGAGCTTAAGTTCTTTGAGTCTCTTCCAGAGCGTGACCCTGCTGATCCCAAGGTGCTTCGCGGTGAGCGTCTTGTTGCCTTTAAACATCGCAAGTGCGGACTTGATGTTGTCCTCGGGGTCTCCCTGCTGGTTTCCGTTGGTTTCTTCTTTCTTGTTGACAAAGACGTAGTCCGGCAGATCCGATACCTCGATCGTATCTCCCTTGCAGGTGATCGCGCTGTGTTCGAGTGCATTGATGAGCTGTCTGACGTTTCCGGGCCAACTGTAGTTCTTGATCACTTCCACCGCTTGGGGGCTTATTCGCCGTATATCCTTATTATTGACAATAGCGATTTTTTTCAGGTAATGGAAGGCGATGATGGGGACATCCTCGACCCTCTCGCGCAAAGGGGGAACGTTGATGAAGATCGAATTGACCCTGTAAAAGAGATCCTCGCGGAACTTATCGGGCACCAGGCCGTGAAGATCCTTGTTTGTAGCCGAAATGAGACGAATATTCACCGGGATCGGCCTATGGTCTCCCACTCGTTCCACAACTTTTTCCTCGAGGACCCTCAGCAGTTTTGCCTGCATCAGCATCGGCATATCGCCGATCTCATCGAGAAAGATACTGCCGTCATTGGCCGCTTCAAACCGCCCTATCCTGTCGTTTACAGCGCCGGTAAAAGACCCCTTTCTATGGCCGAAAAGTTCGCTTTCGAGCAGATGATCGTTCAGGGAGGCGCAGTTCATGGTGATGAAGGGGCCGTCTTTCCTCCTGCTCAGCTTATGGATCGCGTTTGCGACAAGGTTTTTTCCCGAACCGCTTTCACCGCAGATCAGCACAGGCGCTTCGCTCATTGCAGCGTTCCTGATCTGCTCGTAGAGTTTCGTCATCGCCGGGCTTTTCCCCAGCAGCCCCATAAACCAGTACTCCTGCCTCAGTTCCTGCTTGAGTTCCTCGATTTCCAGTTCTTTCATATAAAGAGAGGTAATGTCCGTCATGGTTTCGACCGCGCCGACGACTGTTTCGTCGCTATCCTTTAGTACAACTGCATTCTTCAGCAGATATACCGCCCGACCGTCGCTCGACCGTATCCGGCATTTCTTGTTGCAGACAGCCCCTGTCTTGAAAAGGTCGCAGCTCTTCTGTACTCCACTGTCGGTCAGGACAACGCAGGTGTCGCTGTCGAGCATGGTGCACTGCTTACCTATGACCTCGTCTTTGCGATAGCCGGTTATTTCTTCAGCAGCCTTATTGAAGAATAAAATATTCCCTTCGGCATCTACCACCATGAGACCGTCCCTCATTGTCTCGACGATCTGCGCCAGAAACCTTGGGTCTTGAAAAAATTGTTCAATCATTAATCAACATGTTCAACCATTAACAGTTAACGCGTTAAGTTGTTAATTAACGCCCTTTACATTTTCTACCATTTTAACAGAGGCATAGTCAACATAAAAATTGATTTGCCTTTTAACTAGTTGATATTAAATAACTTAAATTTTTTTTTGGGCAGGCATGAAAAGTGCTCATATAGAGTTGTGAATTGCAATAGGACAATTGTAAATAGCAACAGAAGTAAACAGGAAGGGGGAAAGATGAAAAAGGTATTGATTGCGGTAGACGACACGAAGGGTTCAAAAGCCGTCTTATCGACCTTCTTCAACCTGGTCAATCCGGTGCAGGAAGTAGTACTGCTGAATGTCGAGAGGCTCGAGGGGGAGTCGCTGATGATCGACATGCTCGGGGATGCCGAACTTTCGACACTCCGGGAGATGGTGAAAGACACCGAACATAAAAAGGCGCTCGATGCCCGTGCCGGCAGGATACTTGATTTTTATCGCAAAGAGATAGAAGAGAGTTGCAGGGCGAGCGTGAAAACAGTGATACGAGAAGGTATTCCGGCAGAAGAAATCCTCAAGGCGGCCGATGAGGAAGGCGCCGAGCTTATCATTCTGGGCCAAAGCAAACAGAAGGTTTTCGGCAGACTGGTCGGCGGCAATGTTGCAAAGGACGTTCAGCAGCAGGGCAAAGTGCCCGTTCTGATCGCGAAGGCAGGCATGATGTGCGAGGAGCCCTATAGCTGGCGGGATGCATATGCTGCGGTCACGATAACCACGGCAATTATTTTTTGTATGTTTCTTTTGGGGGTGATCCTCGAAAAAGGATCATTCTTACATTAACCCGTAGGACTCAGGAAGTAAAGGAGAGATAGACATGAAAAAAGTATTGATTGCGGTAGACGACACGAACGGTTCCAAGGCAGTATTATCCGTTTTCCACAACTTGGTCCGGCCGCCTGAAGAAGTGGTGCTTCTCCACGTCGAAAGGCTGGAAGGCAAATCCATGATGATCGATATGCTCGGCGAAGCCGAATTATCAACGTTGAAGGAATCATTAAAAGGCACGGAATACAAGGAGCAGCTCGACAAGAGGGCGCAGCAGATCCTGACCCATTACCGGAAGGCACTGGAAGACGGAGGGCTGATCAGGGTAAAGACCATTTTACGCGAGGGCATCCCCTCTGAGGAAATCTGCAAGGTTGCAGAAGCGGAGAATGTGGACCTCATCGTCGTCGGCAGCAACGAAAAGAGGGGCTTCGACAGGCTTGTCGCAGGATGTGTCAGCAAGGATGTCGAAAGGAATGCTTCGGTCCCGGTGATCATCGGGAAATGTGACGCACGTGAAAAGGCGTTGGAGGTGAAGGAGGCAGCGGCAACGGCGTAGCCCGGGCAGTCGTCGAAAACCGGTTATTCTCTTATGAAATAAAGTAGTTGGACTTTCAGACAGAAAAACATTCAAAAGAGGAGGAGACGTGAAGAAGATTCTAGTAGCAGTAGACGGCAAGAAGGACACTGCCGGCGTAGTGCCACTGTTTCAGAAGATGGTATGGACGCCGGACAGTGTGGTGCTGGTCCATGTCCAGCAGTTGGAGGGGAACGCCATGATGACCGCTATGCTCGGCGACGCGGAGATGGCAACTTTAAAGGAATCTCTGAAGGACACGGAGCACAAGGAAAAGCTCAACCTGCAGTCCGAAAAGGTTCTCGCGCATTACAAGAAAGAGTTTGAAAATGGCGGATTGACGAATGTCAAGACCGTGGTCAGGGAAGGACATCCTTCCGAGGAGATACTGAAAGTCGCGGAAGAAGAGAACGTCGATCTTATCATCGTAGGCTGCGGCGGAAAGACCCGGCTTCAGAGGCTCGTTACCGGCTGCGCATCCAGAGATATAGAAAGGAATGCGAAGGTACCTGTGCTGATTGCGAAGGGCAACGGCTGCGGTGAGCATGCACATTCCTGGAGCGGGAGGGAAGAAGCATATGCCATACGGTAGTTATATTTCGGCTCTGACCGCGGTTGTTCTCGGTTTGTCCCTCGGATTTATCCTGCAGAGAGGACGCTTCTGTCTCAACTCTGCCTTCAGAGACATCATATTCATACAGGACCTGACACTTTTCCGGGCGTATCTGCTCTGCGTAGTCGTTGCACTGGTCGGGACGAACCTTTTGGAAGATGCCGGGCTCATCATGACGTTTGATCAGGAGACGGGCAGACTCGTATCAACCACTCTCCTGCGCCAGAATTTCGTTCCGATCGCAAATATCCTCGGAGGTTTTCTTTTCGGCCTTGGGATCGTGCTTGCGGGCGGGTGCGCCAGCGGTATCGTTTACAGACTCGGAGAAGGGCAGATGGCTGCCCTGATCGCAATCATCGGATTCTTCTTCGGCGTTGCCACTACGACAGACGGGCTCCTGAGTCCCGTTCTCAGATACCTGAAAGGATTCAAGGTCACGATCTTCGGGAAGACGAACCCCGCTGTGTGGGACCTCTTCGGCGGAAGCCCCATTGCCAAATGGGCCACGATTGCAGTCTTTTCTATTGCGGCGCTTGCTTTTGTCTTCAAGGGGAAGCCGACTTTCGGCAAGTCGGGAAAGGGCTATTCGTGGGGACTGACCGGCGTTCTCGTCGGCCTCCTGACCGTCCTTGCCTGGGAAATATCCTCGCTGTTTGGGGGTATCCCCAGGGGGCTCGCAATTACCACGCCGTTGAGGGAATTCTTCAACTCAGTGTTGACCAAAAGCTCCCATTCGCCGTTTCCGGAATTTAGTTTTCTCGGGATTTTTACCGGCACGTGGGGGGCCTTTTTTATGCTTGCCGTCCCCTTCGGCGCGGCGCTCAGTTCGCTGGGGCTTAAGGAATTCAAATGGAAGATACCGCCGGCGAAGGAATTTCTTACGGTCTTTTTCGGCAGCATCCTGATGGGAATTGGTGCGGTAATCGCCGGCGGGTGCAAC
>JAJYLU010000103.1 GCA_021787505.1 Nitrospirota bacterium
ACCGCAGGAGAGAAGGGTGATTGAGCCCCAGCGTGGCGCTCAGCCTCAGAGGGAGGTCAAACCCCAGGAGAGAAGGGTGATTGAGCCCCAGCGTGGCGCTCAGCCTCAGAGGGAGGTCAAGCCCCAGGAAAGAAGGGTGATCCAGCCCCAGCGTGGTGCTCAGCCTCAGAGGGAGGTCAAACCGCAGGAGAGAAGGGTGATTGAGCCCCAGCGTGGCGTGCAGCCGCAGAAGGAGGTCAAGCCTCAGGAAAGAAGGGTGATTGAGCCCCAGCGTGGTGCTCAGCCTCAGAGGGAGGTCAAACCGCAGGAGAGAAGGGTGATCCAGCCCCAGCGTGGTGCTCAGCCTCAGAGGGAGGTCAAACCGCAGGAGAGAAGGGTGATCCAGCCCCAGCGTGGCGTGCAGCCGCAGAAGGAGGTCAAGCCTCAGGAGAAGAAACCTGTGGCGCCTCAGAAGGAATTAAAGAAGGAACAGAAAAACGAAGAACAGCAAAGATAGCTATTCCAAAGGGAAAGGTGAGCTCACACTGATCCGTGCCGCGGAACAAGGTGACCCCGTTACCGGATCAGGTGGTATATATTACTTATTTCGTGTTTCTCCCTTAGCGAGAAAATAGAACAAAATCAGTGCGGCTACGTAAAGGCTCAGGCCGAAGACCGCCGTCCTGAACACTGCAGGATGGATATTTGGGGTTAGCGCACGGAAATCGGTGACTCTGTTTATGACATTCAGGCCGAAGACTGCGGCTATGCCTGCGATGAGAACCGCCCTGACTGCGTCGCGGTTCTTTACGGGGTCAATCGAGGCCGTAAACAGAAAGACCGACCAGCCGAACGACAAAAAAGAGATGATCCTGTCCTGGTATCCATAGGAAGGTACGTCGTAATACACGAACAACAACGGGACCTTAATCCTTATCATGTGTGCAATTGCGATCGCCAGAAAGTAGACCGCCCCGGCCAGTAACAACCATTTAAGTATCGTATTGCTTTTGCCCATGTTTCTTTCCGGATGAAATATGAAATATTTTACTTAAGGCCGGCAGATCCGGCGCAGGCGTTGCCTCTGCACATCAAATAGAGTCCGTAATATGAGCGGAATAATTTCCCTATCGCCGGGTCCGGCCTCTCTGCGATCAGGAACCCTTGCGCTAAACACTGCGGCGCCATCACCCTAGGCCGCTATGATAAGTAAGTTCAGAAGAGGAGGGCGTGCGTAGATCTCGCCGAACCAGATAGGAGTGAGGACCAGGCCTTGATACCGCATCTCGTAGGAGATGACCGTGTAAATCGCCTCTTCTCCGGTGTACTGGACACTAAAAAATGTGATGACATAACACAGGCTGCCAAGTGCAAAGAGAAGCCACCATGCCCTGGGGTTATTAGATATATCCTCTTTCGTCTGCGTAATATCTTTTCACTTCCCGACATAATCGTTAATACCCGTTAAGAACGGTCAGTGCGAACCGATTTCACTATACCAAGAATATCATAATTAAGAAATTCATTCATCAGTAAGGCGGTAACTTGTGAAATTTTTTATCGGCACGCCGAATGCTGAAGAGATCGGAAAGGCCGGCGAACTAGGGGTAATCGACCGAGTCACAACTAACGCGTCTCTCAGGAAAGGTCGGGACTTCTCGTATGAAGTCCGGCGAGACACGGATCCGCCCCCCCCATTATCGCCGTCAGGACTTAAGGAAATCTGCAAACTGTTTTTTTACTTCGAGGTGACCGAGCGGGATATTCGGCACGTCCTTATTCCCTGGCTTCGCAAGGGCGTGGATGAACCTGATCCCTTTCTGTCCGCCCTTCATCGCGTCGATAAGCTGTTTCTTCGTGGCCGCCTTGCAGGTGTTTCTAATCCCGAACCCTTTCGCAACATGCTCAAGGTCCACGCACGACCCCGCCAGCGTCGGCTGGCTTCCGGTGGAACCATAGGCATTGTTGTCGATTGCGAGTATCGTAAGATTAGGAGGGGCGAAGTGCGCCGCGGTCGCAAGTGTGCCGGGATTCATAAGGAGACTCCCGTCGCCGTCGATGACGACCACGTCCTTGTCGGAGACGAGGCTGATGCCGAGGCCGATTGGCGTCGCCATGCCCATACTGCCGAGCATATAGAAATGGGAAGACTGGTGTTTGATCTGATAAAGTTCCTTCGAAGGAAAGCCGAGGTTGCATACGACCGCCTTTGCTTCGAGAAGAGGCGCTACGATATTCAGGACCTCATACCGCGTATACGCCGGTTTTACTTTTGTCCTGTGTGAAGATGTATCCCCGCCGGCCTTTCCCGGCCTGACAGGATATCCGCACGCCGGCAGTGAGCCGCATCCCGAAAATTTTCCCGCAGCTTCCGAATTTTCCCAGATCGCCGGGTTCATCAGAAAGGCGTGTATCCTGTTTTTCCGGTACGACACGGCCAGTTTTTTTTCTATGGTCACAAAATCCCCTTCTGTGCTGATTGGCGAAAAGCCGATCCCCGCACCCCTCAGGATCATCGGCAGACGCCTGCCCATCGGGAACTGTGCCGCTATCTTTTCCTTGTAAATTCCGCGTTGGCTGATAAAAACTGCGAGAGGCAGTTCGTAGAACTGGGTAAGCGACAGAAGCGCATTGATCATGTTGCCGATGCCGGAACTCTGAACGAACATGGCGGCCCGTTTCCCGCTGAGAGAGGCGCCAGCGCAAATGCCGACCCCCTCTTCCTCGCGGGTGAGAGGAACATGGAAGAAACGGCCGCCTACCATTTCTAGGAGGACTTTGATCTTTTCGCAGGGAAGGGAGGCAGTGAAATCAACCCCGGCATCTCTCAGGATCGTCAGTAGTTTTTCTTCAGGGTTTCGCACAGCAGTTCTTCGATCTCCTTTTCCGTGATCTTCTTGGACACCATACGCGGCTCCACGTCATAGGTCCTTTTTTCCTTCCCGAGCCTCTTTTCGCCGCCGCCGGTGATGTTCAGCAGGACCGTTTCTTTCTTCTTGATTATACCCTGTGCGACCGCGGTTTGCAGGCCCGCCACCGCCACGCCCGAGGCGGGAACGATATCGATTCCCTCGGTCTCCGCGAATAGCTCCATCGCACGGTAGACTTCCCTGTTCTCTACCCCGTACATCCTGCCACCCGTTGCCTTGAGGGCGTCGTAGACACCGCCCTTGACCGAATAGGCCGGATACCGCGTCGAAAGGACCCTCGTCGTGATCTGTCCGATCAATTCCGGCCGCAGGTCATCCGGGAAGAGCGCTCTGCTGCCCTTTTCCCATGCCCTTAGCATCGGCGCGAACGGAAGGTTTTGGACGAGATGAAGCGCCGGCGGCCTGGCCCCGTATCTGCCGTCTTTTACGAACCGTTCGGCCGTCTCCCATACCCCGACCGCACCGGTTCCGCTGCCGACCGCCTGGAAATAATGGTCCGGAAGCTTCCCCATTGCCGCGACGCTTTCCAGAAGCACTGCGCCGAGCCCGTCTCTCTTGGCGATATTCTTCACCCCGCCTTCGAAAGGAAAGCCCACTACGGAAGCGATCCTCTTTGCCACGTCTATCGAGTCGGCGTAGTCACCGTCTCCGACGGCAAGGGTCGGGATTGCCAGGGAGCTTTCGAGATACCACATCTCCATCAGGCACATCGTTGGCACGACGATGACGATTGGGAAACCCGAGACCACCGAAAGATGTGCGAAGGCCCTTGCGGTGTTGCCTGCGGAGGCAACGATCAGGCCGCTTACCCCGTTTTCCTTGGCATTCTGGAGCACGACCGCCGCCTCGAATTCCTTGAAGGTGCAGGTCTGGAGCTGCGCCCCCTTTTCCGGCCAGAAGCCGTTGAAGGCGATAAAGAGGTCGTCGAGTCCCATCCGGTCCGCAAGCCCGGCAGATCGGTACACTACCGTGCCCGACTGCTCAAAGAACGGCGTATGCACCGGGAGCCAGTTGAACCTCCAGATGCCCTTCCCGTTGTCGGTCCGGAAATTCCGTTCCTTATATTCTGTGACAAGCAATGCGTCTTTGCAGTGTTCGCAGAAGGCGCAGTACACCTCGCCGAGTTCCTTGCCGCAGTTGCTGCACCTGATTTTAAAATGGCTCATCGCTACCTCGTCTCCTCTTATTGTCTTATCATTAAAGTCTTCATAAATAGCATATCCAGCGAGGACAGATGGGCTGATAAACAGCCATAGTCGAGGCTCCTCTAAAAAAGACAGAAGAAGCAATCAGCCTTTCCGGGGAAACACTATGCGCCAGTCTTGCGTTTACGTGAATCATGATCACATCCTGCCGATTGTATGGCGTTTTTCAGCCCTTCTGTCCTCGTCCTCCGTCAATGACAAGGTCACGGCGTCCCACTATCCACCGCTTCAATCATTTTCGCCAGCAGCTCCATGATATCCACAATCTCGATCTGTTTGTCGTATCCGACCATCGCCTCGTTCACCTTCGCATAACAGGCCGGACAACTCAGGACGAGCTTGTCCGCCTTCTTTTCTACCGCCTCTGCTATAGTGTGTCTTCCCATCTCAATCGCGTTCTCGCTGAAAATCTTTCGCGCCGCCCCTCCCGCACCGCAACATCTCGATTCAAGCCGGTTTCTGTCGAATTCAAGAAGTTCGGCCCCTGGAATACCCCTGAGCACCGCCCTCGGCTCTTCCATGATGCCCACACCCCTGCTCAGATAACAGGGGTCGTGGTAGATCAGCCTTTCGCGCAGTTCCTTCTTTATAGCCAGCTTCCCGCTTTTCATCGCCGCCGCAACGAACTGAGTAATGTGACGAATCCTGAACGGCAGTTCTTTCTTGTAGAAAAGCGGCCAGTCTCGAGACATGATATTCACGCAGCAGGGACACGAACAAAGGAGTGTTTTGACCCCCTTCGCCCTATATGCGGCAACGAGCCTTGAGACAAGGTCTTCGAGCATGTCGTGCTGTCCCGTGATGAAGAGCGGAAATCCGCAACAGACCTCGTCTTCGGCCGGCAACATGGTAAAAGGTTCGCCGATCGCCCCGAGCACGAGTACGTCGCCCCTCACCATCGGAGTCGCCTCATATGCGCCGGTGCATCCCGCATAGTAGGCGATCGCGGCCTTTTCCGAGACCTTCACGTCTTCGGGAAACCACGGGGCAAACCTCTCCACTGCAAGCCTGTTGTAAGGGTTCCCCGTTTCCCCTATCACCTTCGGTAAATTCGCCTGGGGTCCTATTGGACCGAGCCCTCTTCTCACCATCTCCTTCCTCAGCATCGGCCAGAGTCTCTGTGTGAAGATCCCGACCGTGCAGTGCTGCCCGCAGGCGCCGCAGGTGGTGCATTCATAGACCGCCTTTGTGAAGTCTTCGAGGAGCTTCCGGTCGATATGCTGCGGACCGAGGAGCCTTGCCTTCAGGCCGTCAGTGGCCTTTATGAACTCGCGGAAGACCCGTATCTTCTCGGGCGGAGAGATCAGCGGGTTGCCGGTCACGTCCTGCACAGGGCAGTACTTCAGGCATTCTCCGCACTGTGTACAGGCGTCGATTTCGATGAGCTGCAGGGGCGAGAGCCCTTTTGTGAAAGACCGGTCGTCCGGCGCAGCCTTCTCTTTCTCTCCGTTACCGGTCATGCATCACCTTATCCAGCCGGAATTCACGCTTTCTCGCCTCGAAAGCGACAAACGGAGCAGTGAAGAGGTGGAACGGAAGAAACGGCACCAGAAGGAGCACAAAAAAGAAATGGAGAGAGAAAAAAAATCCTGCCGGCAGCGGCGCCGGTCTCATCGCCACGAGGCCCATCACAAAACTCTTCACGTCCACAAGGTCCGGCGGGAAATAATTTCGCATGAGAAGTCCGGTGGCGCTGATGAGGAATACGAGGCCGAGGATGATATAGTTCTGATAGGAGACATACTTTGTCTTTGTGGCCGTCCTCAGAAATATGACATAGGCCAGTGAAAAGGCCATAAGATAGCCCGCAAAAACCCCGAAGGGCTGAACCCGCACAATGCAGTCGGGGACGGGCTCCAGAAAGAACCTGAGATGGCGGAGGATCACGATGAAAAAAGCGGTATGAAACGCCCATGAACCGAGCCAAAGGGGTTTGTTCGAAGCGAAAAGCCTTCTGAACAAAAGAAGATCGATAAGCGTCATGGCGAACGCATGAAGCGGTTTTCCCGGGGCTGCTGACGGTCCCGCCGCCTGCTGCCTCGCCGCACGGAGCCATACGACCGCATGCAGGCTGAGCCGCACCCAGAACGCCGCGTATGCCAGATATGCGATTGATATCAGAATTAAGGACATTGCTTTCACGTTTGAAAGATATGATCACTCCTTTATAAAAATTATACCCGCATCTCTCGGGATGCTTAGACCCAGTTCGGCCTCGAGCGCCTTGAGTATCCCGGCCGGCACCGGGCAGGCGACATGCCTTATATGTTTGCTCGCCGCACGGTAGACCGGGTTGTTGAGGTGGGCCGTGAAGGCCGACATCATATCGAGGACAGGCAGTTCAGCAGCGAGTTTCTGTACCATCTCGCAATCGGACTCGATCGTGATCCGGACCTTCCTTTTGTCGACCTTTTCGGCCGTCACCGTTGCGGTAAACCCGCAGATGCCGGAATTTATGCGTACCTTAGTCATGCCCTCTCCCTATTCTTATCTTAAACCACAAGAAGAATATAAAAATGCAAGTCCGGCACGATGAAAAACGATCATAGTCGAGGCTACGTTGAAAACGTGAGACAAACCAGACCAACTTTCCAGGAAAAAGCGAAGCAGCGATTCAGCGTTTACGTGAATCACAAAAGAAAC
>JAJYLU010000104.1 GCA_021787505.1 Nitrospirota bacterium
CTGTAGACGTTGCCTTCTTCCAAGACCCGCAGCAGCCGCATCTGAAGAAGGAGGGGCATGTCCCCGATCTCGTCGAGAAAGAGGGTACCGTTGTTCGCCATTTCGAACTTCCCTTTCCTAGTGGCGAATGCGCCGGTAAAGGCACCCTTCTCATGGCCGAAGAGCTCTCCCTCGATCAGGCTTTCCGGTATGGCCCCGCAATTCACCGGGACAAAAGGCCCGTCTGCGCGCGGACTCAGCACATGGACCGCGCGGGCGACAAGCTCCTTCCCCGTGCCTGTTTCGCCGGAGATAAGTACGGTCTGCCCTGATGTCGCAATCACGGAGATGCCCGCGAGGGCACGCCGCATAGCCGGAGAGCGGAAGATGAAATAGGGCTTTGTCTTTGCAACAAGGGGCTCGATAACAGCAAGGGACGTACTCCCGGTGCCGGGCCTTCCGGTGCTCGTCTCCACCATCCTCGCAAACCGTTCAGGAGCCAGGGGTTTCGGGACGTAGTCATCCACCACCATTTTGACCGATTCCAGCGACGGCTCTATCGAATCGTATTCCTGCTCAGTGAGGATGTAGAAGAGGCTGTCGGGATAATTCGATTTGTAATCCCTGACTATCCCTATGAAGCTTTCGTCCGCCAGATTCAGGGAGGCAACGATTATATGAATACGTTTGCGTGACAATAACTCCATCGCCTCCTGCGCCTGGGTGGCGACATGCACCGTGGCGCCGAAATCTTCCAGAGCACGCTCCGCCGCCCGGAGGACGCGGACATCGTCGTCCAGAATAAGCATCGAGAGGCCCCTGAGATCAGGCTTGTTCTGTGTCATAAGATGTCGCCTTTAAAAAATCTCCCCCCTCCCCTCTTTGCCAAAGAGGGGCAACTTCCCTCCCTTTAGCAAAGGGAGGAAGGGAGGGATTTTAAAATATGTTTTCATACCTATGAACTCTTTAGTAATTATGAAAACACCGGCGATTGAAATGCAAGTCTTTCCCACGGCCGTTGCGCACCGTCCCGCAAAATATTCGTCCTCTCTGTGGTATTATATTTTTCGACGTGTATCGATATCTGCGATAAGGAGGTCAGAGTGAGCAAAGCGGAAGATAAAGATGTTGCATCGCTGGAGGAATCCCTCGAAGGATACAAGGGAAAGATCATGCCCGTAAACAAGGGCAGTTTGACATGGGACAAGGACCTGATATTCGTTGCCCGGACTCAGCGGGGCTACGAGATCGAGTTCGACGCAGCGGCACAATGGGGCTGCATCCCGACCGAAAGCCTCCTGCTGAGCGTTGCGGGATGTATGGCCATCGACGCGGTCTCCTTCCTGCAAAAGATGAAATGCGTGATCTCGAAGTTCAAGATGGATATAGCCGGCGAAAGGAACCCAACCCCGCCGCAGTACTACAAGAAAATCGATATGACCATCCATATCTCAGGGGAGAACATAACCCCGAAGAAGATGGAGCGGGTCATCTCGCTCTCACAGGAAAAGTACTGCTCGGTATACCATTCCCTGCGCAAAGACCTCGATGTAAAAGTAAGCTACGTAATCGAGGAATGATGTCTTAATAGATAAACGTCGCGGGGTCTCTGAACTCGTGGCAGCGGCTGCAGAGGCCCCTCGCCTCTTTCCTGTCCACGTTCCAGGTGTGCGCCTTGTGGCAGTCGAGGCAGTTCAGGTTCGCCTTTTCCATATGGAGGTTGTGCTGTCCCACCCTGGCCTCGCTCCCGTGACAGTTCTTCAGACAGTCCTGGCTCGAGGGCTTTATCTTGCCGTGCGGATGATGACAATCGAAGCACCTCAGCGAGGACATCGTCCCCTTCGTCGGGATGTTCTTGTGGCACGTAAGGCATCTGCCCAGAGGTATCATCTTCGGCGTCTTTTCGCCGTAACTGTGGCATTTCAGACAGGAAAGTCCCTCCATGCCCATGCCGTGAATCACTTTGTCTTTGTGGCAGCCCGAACATGCCTGCTCGTTTGGTTTGAAGTTGTGGCTGCTGCCGGTATGGCACTGGCTGCAGCTGATATGCTGCATAAACACGTGCCTCGCATGTCCGTATGAATTGCTCAACGTTACCGAACCCTGCTCCGCGTCGGAGAGATGGCAGTCCTTGCAGGCGTTCCAGGGAGAGATGCGGCCGTGGGTCTGCTTGGTCGTCCTCTCGGTTCCCTTTACCACATAGGAAATGAGCATCTTGTTCTCCTCGAGCATGCTCATCTGATGGCATCTTTGACAGGGGAAATCCCTGTGCTTGCTCATCTGCCACGTCTTGAACGCCTCCTGCATCATGTGACAGTTTGTGCAGAACTGCGGGTCATCTTTCGTATATTTATAATAGCGGAACCCGACGACCCCGCCCGTCATCGTCAACAGCAGGAGGAGAAAGACGATCGCCTTTTGGTTTTCCTCGATGAAGGTCTGGCAGAATGAAGAGAGAGGGTTTTTCTTAGGCATTCCTCAGAAACGGCGCCCCTTCCCCGACATCGGCACATTGTCGGGCCTTCCCGCTCGTACAGCTGTCTGTGTGAGACTGCAGCCCATCTTCTTTCCTCGCCTCTATAGGAGAGATCTTTCCCCTTCTTCGAGGGGCTTTTAGAGCATTCGCCGGCTATGCGGCAATTCGCTTCGCTCCCGCGGGCAAAATAGCTCATCTTCGCCCGACCGGGACCACTTTTATTATAACATCCCTCACAAGCCCGTTGAAACTAGGCACGCCCTCGGAACTGGGGACTCTTTGAACTGCCGCTAACTGCTCAGGAAACTGAAAAATTTGTAGAGAAAGAAAGAGAAGATAAAACCGATAAAGGCACCGAAGGCTGCAAGGATCGCGAGTACGACAACGAACAGGAGGTTCACTATTACGCTATGTACGGTGACCCCGAGATGGAGAAAGGTATTTACGTCCTTTGCTATCGCGTCGCGCCAGGTGCCCTGCAGGGTGTTCGCCAACAGTACATCCATCAAAAGCGATATCGCAACGCTGATGATCCCGCCGAATATCGCGCCGAAAAGAAGAAACTTCTTGGCCCTTCTTCGGTCCTCCATCAATTATTTGTTCATCAAATCGAGGAAGTCCTTGTTGCTCTTCGTACCGGTAAGCTTGCCCAGCAGGAACTCCATACTTTCGACGGTATTGAGCGGGTTGAGGACCTTTCGCAGTATCCACATCTTATTGAGGACATCCCGGTCGACAAGGAGTTCTTCCTTCCTCGTTCCGGAGGCGTTGATGTCGATCGTCGGGAATATCCTCTTGTCGACCAGCTTCCTGTCGAGATGGAGTTCCATATTGCCGGTGCCCTTGAATTCTTCGAATATGACATCGTCCATCCTGCTTCCCGTGTCCACGAGCGCCGTGGCCAGGATCGACAGGCTTCCGCCGGTTTCGATGTTTCTCGCCGCGCCGAAGAACCGCTTCGGCTTCTGGAGCGCGTTGGAATCGAGACCGCCCGAAAGGACCTTGCCGCTCGTCGGCATGATCGCATTATAGGCCCTGGCGAGCCTGGTAATACTATCGAGGAGGATGACGACGTTCTTTCTGCTCTCCACAAGGCGCTTCGCCCGTTCGATCACCATCTCCGACACCTGGCAGTGCCTCTGCGGAGGCTCATCGAAGGTGGAGCTTATTATTTCTGCGGTATTTACCTGGCGTTTCCAGTCGGTCACCTCTTCCGGACGCTCATCGATGAGCAGGATAATGAGGTGAATGTCCCTGTGGTTTTTCTTGATCGCCTTGGCGATCGACTGAAGGAGCATCGTCTTTCCGGTGCGCGGCGCGGCAACGATCATCCCCCTCTGCCCCATGCCGACCGGGGTGATGAATTCCATCACTCGCGTCGAATAATCCGTAGAGTCGTATTCAAGCTTGATCCTCTCCGTGGGGTAGTATGGGATAAGGTTATCGAAAAGCGGTCTTTTTACATTTTCCTCGGGCGATTCGTGGTTGATCGCCTCGACCTTGAGCAGGGCAAAATATCTCTCGCTTTCCTTCGGCGGTCTTATCTGGCCGGACACGAGATCGCCCGTCCTGAGGTTGAACCTCCTGATCTGGGACGGCGAGACATAGATATCGTCGGGGCCCGGAAGATAGCTGTAGTCCGGGGACCTCAAAAATCCGAATCCGTCGGGAAGAATTTCCAGGACCCCCGCAGAAAACACGTTCCCCGTCTTTTCAGCCTGGGCCTGCAGGATCGCGAAGATAAGGTCCTGCTTACGCAAGCCGGCGGCGCCCTCGACCTTCAGCTCTTTGGCCACGTCGGTAAGCTCGTCGATAGTCTTTTCTTTTAATTCGGAAATCGAGATATTGCCCATGCTATGCTCCTCATTTGGGTTTACTTTAAGGATATAAATTTCCCGGAAGGTTTTTGCCTATCCATGTGGGATTTGTTAATTCAAGAAGAACTCTTAATAATAATCCTAACATAAATTACAGGAAAAGAAATACCTTTGTCAATACCAATCAGTAATAAAGTTGAACCGCGTCGTCCACTGTGTTAGACTCCAATTCGGGAAAGGGCGATATGTCATATCCGACGATACGCGGAAGAAAACCGATCGGCATGATGGTAGCGGTGCAGGCCGAAGGCAACCTCGTCGCAGGGCAACTGAAGGCAGCCGCCAAGCGATCCACTGGCCCGATTGAGTTCCGGACCGGGGCAATCAATGACACGCCTGTCGTATATTCCATGTCCGGCCTGGGGAAAACAAACGCTGCCCACTGTGCAACCTCGCTCATCCTGAATTTCGCCCCTTCCATCGTGATTAACTTCGGCATAGGCGGAGCATACCCGGCCTCGGGGCTGATGCCGGGTGACATCGCAGTAGCAACGAAAGAGGTTTATGCGGATGAGGGAGTGTTGCTTGAGGACGGCCTTCATCCGCTCGAATGCATCGGGGTCCCTCTTTTTAAGACCGCCAGGCGCAAGTGTTACAACGAATTCCCGCTTGATACCCGTCTTGGGAGAAAGATGCTCAATGTGGCCCGGTCAGTCGGGATGAAGGCCTCGGCCGGTATCTTTGCAACGGTGTCGGCCTGCTCAGGGACGAAACAGAGGGCGGCTGAGCTTTCTGCACGATTCGGAGCGATTTGCGAAAATATGGAGGGCGCTGCGGTTGCACACGTCTGCGTGCTTTACGGCATTCCTTGCATCGAGATCAGGGGCATCAGCAATATCGTTGAGGCAAGAGACACCTCGAAATGGGACATTCCGCTGGCCTCTGAAAACTGTCAGCGGGCGGTGATCGCATTCCTGAACAATATCGATCTGTAGCCGGCCGCGTCAAGACTTTCAGGGATGCTAAAAAATCTTTTTGTTCCGCGATATTGGCGCCATTTTCATAATAAGACGATTTATTTATTGGTATAATATGATTAGGTCTATATGGCTAAAACAGCAAAGGGAAAGTGTATTGAAAGACTCGATATTTAAATACAGTCTGGCGAGAGGCTTTGGGGAGTTTTTCTGGAATGTATGCCCGGTATGCGGCTGCGCATCCATAAAGACGACTTTTTGGGAGGACGGGACGGTCGAGCACGGCGAGTGCCTGATCTGTAACAGGATGTCGGAGTTAATGGAGCTTGAAGAGCTTTTCGGCAGAAAAGCCGCATAGGTCATGAAGACCCTTTCCCTCGGTTATTCACCCTGTCCTAACGACACCTTCATCTTTTATTCCCTGATACACGGCAGGATCGATACGGGCGGTCTGGGCTTCGAGGAGGTCCTCGAAGATGTTGAGACGCTCAACCAGATGGCGCGTCAGTCGAGGCTCGACATCACCAAAGTGTCATTTCACGCCTTCGGGCATCTCAGAGACGACTACTGCCTTCTCCGGTCTGGCGGCGCCCTCGGAAAAGGGTGTGGGCCCCTTGTCGTGGCCCGCGGGGAAGCGGGTATGCGCGATCTCATAGGAAAGAAGATCGCTATCCCGGGCAGACTTACCACCGCCTTTCTTCTCCTCCAGAGCTTCGACCCCGCTTTGAAGGAAAATATAAAAGTCATGCCTTTCCATCAGATCATCGACGCAGTGAAAAACGGCGAGGCCGACGCAGGACTGATCATCCATGAAGGCCGTTTTACCTATCAGCTGGCGGGACTAAAAAAAGTGATCGACCTCGGCGACTGGTGGGAACAGGAGACAGGCCGGCCGATCCCCCTGGGAGGCATTCTCGCGAAACGCAGCCTCGGCACCGACCTGGTCCGGAAGGTCGACCGCCTTCTCAGGCAGAGCATAGAGTATGCCTTCAGCCACAGAAGCGAACCGGTTTCGTACATCAAGCGGCACGCGCAGGAGATGGAGAACGGGGTGATCAATCAGCATATCGACCTCTACGTGAACGACTACTCCCTCGACATAGGGCAGGACGGTGAGCGCGCCGTCGAGGAGCTCTTCAGAAGGGCGGAGGAAAAAGGGATCATAAAAAGTTCAAAAAAACCTCTGTTTATCTCCGGCTGAGAGGTGCAGTCCGCGCCGTCTCGAAAGCCTTCGGGACTGAAGAGAGCTGATTATGGACTTTTTTCACCGCATCCACCTTCTTTTTTGTGCTTATTTGTACAACGCAAGGTATAATCTCAGAAGGGAACTTTGGCTATGCCGGAGATAATTAATGATAATAGGCCGGTACGAGTAAGGAACCGGCGCGTCCACTTTGCGAACGAACGCACCTTTCTTGCCTGGATCAGGACGAGCATCGGCATAATGGCCTTCGGGTTCGTCGTCGAAAAGTTCGCGCTCTTTCTGAAACAGGC
>JAJYLU010000105.1:0-6225 GCA_021787505.1 Nitrospirota bacterium
CCCAGCTGCGTGTTCTTCACGTCCTGCAGATGCACGTCCACCCCGACGAAATAGTTGCCGTTTCTGGTGAACTCTGAATCAAGAGAAAATACGACGTCCCTTCCCCCCGCCAGCGTAATGCCGACAGGGCCGATATTGCTCACGTCCAGGCGGACTCCGTCCATCAGCGATGTGCCTGCCGTGAAGTTGGTGAACTGTCTCCCGATGCGGGTGGTGATCTGCGGGGCAAAGGCATAATCGACATAGAGGTAGTAAAGCCTCCCCTCGAAGTCATTGCTCCTCACGTCGGGGCTGCCGAAGTCCTTCCAGACCCGTCCGTAGCCCGTGATCGAGTAGGGTTTTCCTTCGGGGGCATAATTCATTCTCAGGTACTGCGCGAGGATCGCCTGGTTTGCCCCAAGCAGATCGTCACCCCAAAGGAATTGAGTGGAAGACGAGAATCTCAGCGGCTCAGCGTGAACTGCTGCTGACGCAAGCAAAAAAATCAAAAGCACGATTGAAAAAATAAACGACTTTCGAAAAATACACCGCATTTAGCCCTCCTTTCATGGTTCCAAAAAAATACGAATTCAGCAGGGAACCGTAATCCTTTCTTTTTCGATGTCCGTTTCTACACCTCCCTTCTTTAACAAAATCGGTAAGTTCAGGTCGGCTGATGATTGGGCAAAAAGCGCCAATGTCCTCAATGGATAACTCTTTTCTTCCGGTATCGCTCGTTTCACAACGCCCCCGTGCTGAGACATGTCCAAAAATCTTTATTTCCGGACACTTTTTGTACAAGCTATCACATGATATAGGGGTTGTCAAGCGGCCATTTTTGACTTCTCCCTGCATTTCTTGTTATTTTTCCATGTCGATGAAACACTATGACATAGACCGCCTCCTCAAGAGCCGCAATGCACTCCTATTAATCAATATTGTCATCGCACTGCTTCTGCTTTCCCTGATCCTTTTTTTTGTGAGAGACGCGCTGTCGCTCGCGCTTTCCCACAAAGGCCCCGATCGCGCGCGGGAAGGCGCTGCGCCGCCCCCGATGAGGCATCAGTTGCAGGATTATGCCTCGCTGATGAGACACAACCCGTTCGGTTTTCCCGCCGGCGAACTCACTCCACTGTCCGCCTCGTCCGGGCCGTCGATTTCTCAGACAGACCTTTTTCTGATCGGCACCATAGCAGGAAGGAAAAAACTCAGCTACGCGATCTTCTCGGATAAGACCGGCAAGCAGGACATATTCAAGATCGGCGATAATGTGTTCGGCCTCGGTACACTGAAGAAGGTCGGGAAAAACAGCGTGGTGATACGTTCCGGCGGAAAAGAGATAGACGTCCCCTTTGCTGACCTGGCGGTAGTGAGGCAAGTCGGCCCCGGCATCCCTCCTTCTCCGGTGCCCCTGGGCAAGCGGACCGGCAGCACCTCATTTGTGATCGATCAGCAGCAGGTCCAGCAGGCACTGTCACGGCCGGACCAGCTCATGACGGACGCCAGGTTCGTCCCGAACATCGTCAATGGAAGACAGGAGGGCTTCGTTATGCGGGAGATAAAACCGGGCGGCATTTACCAGAGCCTCGGACTCCAAAACGGGGACGTCCTTCTCAGGATCAACGACTTTACCATGTCCAGTCCCGACACTGCGCTGCAGGCTATCACCTCGCTGAAAGGGATCGACAGGGCGCAGCTCGATATTATAAGACACGGGGAGAGACTGACGATGACCTATCAGATCAGATGAAAAGTGCTGCTCCGGGCCGCAGGTTGACCTGGCAATGCATTTTTACTAATATACTTACACAATGAAAGATTCCATGAAGCCCGCATTTTTTCGCCGCCCTGCCGCGGCGTTCCTTTTCTTGCTATTCATCATGACCCTCTGCAGCCGCACGGTCTTTGCCGCTGATGCGCCGGCAACAAAAAAATCTGCGAATAACGTTACCTTCAATTTCGTCGACGTCGACCTCCCGGTCATCACAAAGTTCATCAGCGAGATCACCGGGAAAAATTTCATTTTCGACGAGAAGGTCAAGGGGAAGATCACGATCATCGCGCCATCGAAGCTCTCTATCGATGAGGCGTTTAACCTTTTTACATCTGTCCTGGACCTGAAAGGGTTCACCGTCGTCCCCTCGGGCGTCGAAGCATACAAGATCGTCCCTTCGGCGGATGCCAAACAGCAGGGGCTTCGCGTATCGACCGAAGGCGCACCGGTCAACGAGAGCTACGTAGCGAGGCTCATCACGCTAAAGTCCGTTTCGGCCGAGGACGCGCTCCATTTTTTCCAGCCGCTCGTCTCTAAAGACGGCCACATCTCGGTGTTCGGTCCGGGAAATCTCCTGCTCGTGATCGATTCGGGAACAAACGTGGACAAGATACTGTCGCTCACAGAACTGATCGACAAGCCTTCCGTGACCGAGATGCCGGAAGTCATTCCCCTCCGGCACGCAAGCGCTGACGCGGTCGCCAAGATCCTCAACGAGGGCATGGGTAAGGCAAGGGCGCGGACCGTGCCGGGCCAACCGGCGGCGGAAGGCGCAACAGCCATTGCCGACACCAGGCTCAATGCGGTGATCCTCTTCGGCGACAGGAGCGTCCGGGAGTCGATGAAGGCACTCATCCCGCTCATCGACACGCCCGCGCCTGAGGCGCAGGGAAGGGTAAACGTCTACTTCCTCGAAAACGCGGATGCGACCGAACTTTCCAAGGTGCTTGAAGGGATGATCAAGGGAACACAGGCACAGAAACCGGCTGGAGCGGCAGGTACGCCGGTGACGCCTTTCGAGGCCGCGGGCGGGATCACCATAACTGCGGACAAGGCTTCGAATTCGCTTGTCGTCGTCGCGTCGCCGGCGGATTACCAGAATCTCTCGCAGATCATCAAGCAACTCGACAAGAGAAGGAGACAGGTCTATGTCGAGGCGATGATCGTCGAGGCTTCGATGGACAAGCTGAGGAATCTCGGGACTCAGTGGAGGGCCTCTGCCACGAAGGACGGAAAACCCATCGCGATAGGGGGTTTCGGAACGATCGATCAGACCACTTTTCAGAACATTCTGCAGGGACTTCAGGGCGCCAGCGCGGGAGGACTCGGTAATTTCCTCACCGTCCCTTTGACCACAACCAACAGTGACGGAACAGTCACCACAAATACCCTTACGGTCCCGGGATTTGCCGCACTTTTCAGCCTTAACGATTTCCGGGACACGGTAAACGTCCTTTCGTCGCCTCAACTGCTGACTTCAGATAATAAGGAGGCGGAGATCCTCGTCGGCGAAAACGTGCCGTTCGTATCGCAGAGCCAGACGACATCCGCCATAGGTGTCGCATCCAGCGGCACTGCGGTCTCGGGGATCGTCAATTCTATCGTGAGACAAGACGTCGGCATAATCCTGAAGATCACGCCGCAGATAACCGAAGGAGACCACGTCAAACTCGATATCTATCAGGAGATATCGCAGGTGAAGAACCAGTCGGATGCGCTCACCGTCAGCCTGGGTCCTACGATCACCAAGCGTTCCACCAAGACCTCGGTGGTGGCGAAGGACAACCAGATCGTCGTCATCGGCGGGCTGATGCAGGAAAACGACGAGGAGACGGTCACGAAGATGCCGGTCCTCGGAGATATCCCTATCCTCGGCTGGCTGTTCAAGACGAAGAACGTCACAAAAAGCAAAACAAACCTGCTCGTATTCCTGAACCCTCATATCATTAAAGAACCGGCAAGGCTCGCACAGATTACCGAGAAAAAGCAGAAGGAGTTTGCGGTGACGAATAATAGGTTCGCCGAGGGTGAGGTCCTTGTGAAGTTCAGGGAAGACGTGCCGGAGGAGAAGGCGCACGAGATCATATCCCGGCACGGTGCGGGCATACTGCGGTATATGGAGAAGCTCCGGGTGTATCTCCTGAAGCTGAAAAAGGGAGAGTCCGTCGAAGATGCGGTCGAGGAGTTTTCGGCCCTGCCGGAGGTCCAGTATGCCGAACCGAACTATACTCTCAAGATACAGTAGCAGACCGATGGAAACCATCTCGGTCATTCTCGACGAAGATGTAGAGCTCGCGCTCATCAAGGAAGTCCCTCATGCCTTCGCTAAGGCCAATATGATCTTACCCCTGAGGAGGGACAACGGACAGATCAGCGCTGCAGTTGCCGATGAAAAGGGTGTCCTCGCCCTCAGGGAGCTCGCAAGACACTTCAGTCTCTCTCCGATGCCGCTGCGCTCGCCGGCCGGCGTCGTCATAGACGCGATCAACAGGTTTTACGGCCAGGTCGGGTCGGCCGAAGACATCATGGACAACATCACCGGAGAGGACCTCTCAGCGGTCGCAACCGAGTTTGAAAAACCGCGGGACATCCTTGAACTCACCGAGGAGGCGCCGATCATCCGGCTCCTCAATGCCATCCTCCAGCAGGCAGTGAAGGAGCGGGCGAGCGATATCCACATCGAGCCGTACGAAAAGGAACTGGAAGTGAGGATGAGGGTCGACGGGATACTCCACCGTGTGCTTACGCCGCCCAAGATCATCCAGGACGCGCTTATCAGCCGTGTGAAGATCATGGCGGACCTCGATATAGCCGAGAAGAGACTTCCCCAGGACGGCAGGATAAGGCTCCTTATCGGCGGCCGCGACATCGACATCAGGGTATCGGTAATACCGACCACCTTCGGCGAACGCGCGGTCCTTAGGCTGCTCGACAGAAAACAGGGACTCATCGGGCTTTGGGAAGTCGGACTCGGCAACGAAGACGAGAAGCGGCTCGAAGAGCTCCTGACCAGGACAAACGGCATCATACTCGTTACCGGCCCGACGGGAAGCGGCAAGACCACCACCCTGTATGCGGCGCTGAACAGGGTCCATACCGAAGAGAAGAATATCATCACCGTCGAAGACCCGGTCGAATACCAGCTCAGAGGGATAGGACAGATCCACGTAAATCCGAAGATCGGATTGACCTTCGCCTCGGGTCTCCGCTCGATACTCCGGCAGGACCCCGACGTCATCATGGTCGGAGAGATAAGGGACGTCGAAACCGCGGAGATCGCGATACAGGCATCGCTCACCGGCCACCTCGTGCTGAGCACGCTGCATACGAACGATGCGCCCTCGGCCATCGTGAGGCTGATCGATATGGGGGTCGAACCTTTTCTCGTCGCCTCTTCTTTGATGGCCGTCGTGGCGCAAAGGCTGGTGAGGGTCATCTGCCCGCACTGCAGAGAGCCTTATACCCCTTCGGACACGGAGCGGTCCTATTTTGCCGGCTCTTCCCTTCTCCCGAAAGACGGGGCGTTCAGTATATACAGGGGCAAAGGGTGCGATAAATGCCTGGGCAAGGGCTATCTCGGAAGGACCGGGATCTTCGAGACACTGATCATCACTGATTCGGTGAGACAGATGATATCCGGCAAGATCGATTCGCAGAGCGTAAAGAGCGCAGCCGTCTCGCTGGGGATGAAGACGCTGAGGGCCGACGGCTTCGAAAAGGTCATGAAGGGGATTACGACGGTCGAGGAAGTCCTGCGGGTGACGCAGAATGACTTTGTCGAAAGCTGAAAGATAATGATGTTGAATCGTTAAATTGTTGAGAGGTTGAGGGTTGAAGAATAAGACATCAGAGAGGCCCGGAACCGCCTTGAGCCTTGGTTGTTTTTTTCATCGATTCAACAGTTCAGCTTCTCACCAGTTATTTAATAATGCCGATTTTTCACTATAAAGGCTACAAGACCGACGGGACCCAGGCCGCAGGCACGATCGAAGCCGATGGCCTGCAGGATGCGCTCGCGAACATCAAGGCGCGCGGCGTCTATCCCAAGGACATCAGCGCACTTCGCGAAAAGGGGAAAAGCTGGTTTTCGGGAAGGTCAGACGATGCGCTGCTCCCTTATCTCACGAGACAGCTCTCGACGCTCCTCTCCGCGGGCGTGCCGCTGATCGATGCGCTCCGCTCGCTTTCGGAAGAGAACACAGGGTTCTGGAGGTCGGTGCTGGTGGCGATAAGGGAGAACGTTTCCGCCGGAGCCAGCCTTTCGAGGGCCCTGGATGCCCACTCCGGCCTCTTCCCGGACTTTTATATCAGCATGGTTTCCGCCGGCGAGCAGAGCGGCACGCTCGACAAAGTCCTGATCAGGGTCGCGGATTTTCTCGAGAAGCAGGCTTCCCTCAGGGCGAAACTCCGCACCGCCATGATCTATCCCATCTTCATGGCATCGGTCGGTTTTGTCGTACGACAAAACCGAC
>JAJYLU010000105.1:6235-6734 GCA_021787505.1 Nitrospirota bacterium
TGTCCTTCCTCTTTACCTTTGTCGTGCCGAAGATCGTCAGGATTTTCGAAAACAGCAAAAGCGCCCTTCCCTTTATCACCGTCGTGCTGATTGCGATCAGCAACTTGTTTGTGCATTACTGGTGGCTGCTCGTCATCATCGCGGTTGCACTCATAATGGCGGCGAGAAGACTGCGTCAAAGACACGGCCGCTTTCTCGATGCCATGCGGCTGAAGCTTCCCGGCAATGTCCTTCAGAGCCTCTACTTCGGCAGGTTCGCGAGGACCCTAGGGTTTCTCATCGGAGGCGGGCTGCCAATGATCAAAGCGCTCGAACTCTCGGCAAAGGCGACCGGCAACGTAGTCATCGAAGAAAAAATCATGCAGGCGGCCCAGGGGGTCGCCGAGGGCGCCCGGCTCTCGACGTCGCTCGGAGGGTTCCCCCCCGTGCTCCTGCAACTGATCTCGACGGGGGAAAAAAGCGGCACACTCGTCGAAGTACTCGGCAAGGCGGCCGATTC
>JAJYLU010000106.1 GCA_021787505.1 Nitrospirota bacterium
AAAGAACCCTGACAGGCAGGTCTTGCGGTAGGAGTTTCTCCCCGGCCTCAGGAATCGTCAATGCTATGATGTCAGCCGGCTTTGCTTTATAGTTCGGCTTTACTGCAAGTCTGTTGACCGTGAGAAGCCCCTTTTCGATAAGTTGCTGTATCTGGGAGCGGGTTATTCCGAAAACCGATGAAGCGAGAACGTCTGCCCTGGTGCCGGCGTCTTCGGACGTCACAATGAAATCGCGTTTGCATGCGGTATTTCGTGCGGCCGCAGTCAATTTCGCTGGAGCCTTTTCTTTATCTCGAAGAAACGTGCAGTGAGTATGCCAAAGAGTATGCCTCCGATGTGAGCCATATGGGCGACACCGTCGGAACTCCGCTCCATGATACTTCCGATCTCGCTCAGGAGTTGCAGTACGAACCAGAAGACGACAAGGATCAGTGCGGGTATGAACGTAATGGTGAAAAAAAACCCGATGAAGACGACGGTCCTGATCCTGTCTTTCGGAAAGGTGACGAGAAACGCGCCCATCACCGCAGCGATTGCGCCGCTTGCGCCGAGATTAGGTACGTTGGATAAGGGATTAATCATGACCTGCGCCATGGTTGCGACAAGCCCGCCTGCCAGATAAAAGATAGGATAACGAATGCGGCCCATGGTGTCTTCTATCTCCGGGCCGAATGCCCAGAAATAGACCATATTGCCGATGATATGCAGCCAGCCGCCATGCATGAACATCGCGGTGAGAATAGTGATGAGGTCATGACCGGCTGATATCTTCGAGGGGATCAGAGACCACCGAAGGATGAAAGGCTGGCCGTTAGTCAGTTCGAGAAAGAACATGATGACATTCGCCCCGATGATAAGTGCCGTCACGACCGGGAACCGGAAGGGACGCCTGTCAATATCGCTCAAGGGAATCATGCGTTACCCTGAATAAAGAATCCTTCTGCAACTGTCTGATGCCCGGGAGATTTCCGATCCGTCCTCTGTTTGCCGGCGGACAGGGTCATTCTTACTGTCTCTCCGTCCATCCAAACCTCCTCAAACCCGAGTTTCCTCCAGAACGCGTATGCCGGAGCGTTGTCCCTTCTGACAGAAACAACCCATCTTCTTACAAGATGATTCCCTTCAAGTGCCGCCGAGAGCAGACAGAAGGCGGTCGTGCCTAATCCCATACGCCGGCAGGAGGACTTGAATATCATAAGGGACATTTCGGCCGACCGGTCAGTCCGGAGGTTGTATAGGCCGATAAACCCTATTGCCTCTGATGCGTATTCGATACGGTAGGCAAGGGGAAACATCGCCTTTAACCGGCGATAAAGAGAAAACCACGGTATTTCGAGGGGCCTTCTTAAGCCGCAGGACCTGAGGATATCGTCCCTCATCAGCATCCTCGAGAGAAAGGGACCGTCCCATATCCTCAGCGGCCTGAGCGTAAGGTCTCCTTCGCGTATCGTTCTCGGCACCTTTGTGATCTGCATGAGTGTTTAATTATGAGCACCTTTTTGCATGATGTCAATGTGAATTGTACCCATTTCGGCATGTCTGTTGAAAGTAGTCTTTTTATGTGATAGGGTAAAAAAGAAGGCGGAGATGCAAGGCATGCCGGCCGGCACTCCTGATGCGGCATCATAACGAAGTTTATGCCGCAAAACAGTCATAACAATTCTAGGAGGTTTTTTTTTATGTGCGCGAGCAGTAAGAGAAAGAGTACTTTGCTGATAAGAACAGCGGCCGTTGCGGTAATCTTTTTATGTCTGACATTGTCTGGTCTGCATCAGACGGCGTGGGGGCAGGATCCTGCGGTTTCCCCGGCCTCGAGGGAGTTCCTTGGAAAAATGAGCCAGGCGTTGTCTGAAGTGGCAGAGGTGGCAAGACCGTCGGTTGTGAACATTTCGACCACAACGACTGTAACCATGCAGGGAAGTCCCTTCGGCGACTTTTTTAACGACCCGATGTTCAGAAAGTTTTTTGGGGAGGGACAGGCGCACCCGAGAAAATTTAAACAGGCTGCCCTCGGCTCCGGGGTGATTGTCTCAAAGGACGGATACATCCTGACCAACAACCATGTGGTGAAGGGCGCTGACGAGATCAAGGTCATCCTTTATGACAAACGCGAGTTCAAGGGGAAAGTCATCGGGGCCGATCCCAAGACTGACATCGCGGTTGTAAAGATCGAGGCAAACGACCTTCCGGCAATAAAGATCGGTCAGTCCCGTTTGTTAAAGCCCGGCGACGTCGTCCTCGCAATAGGCAATCCCTTCGGACTGAACCAGACGATCACCATGGGTATTGTAAGCGCGACCGGGAGGTCGAATGTGGGGATATCTGCCTATGAAGACTTTATTCAGACCGACGCTGCGATCAATCCGGGCAATTCCGGCGGTGCGCTTGTCAACACCAACGGCGAGCTTGTAGGGATCAATACGGCGATATTTTCTACGAGCGGCGGCTACATGGGCATCGGCTTCGCAATCCCCTCCGACATGGCAAATGCCGTGGCCCAGAGCATTCTCAAATATGGCAAGGTCATACGAGGCTGGCTCGGCGTATCGATCCAGGATCTGACCCCTGAGATTGCGAAGTCTCTTGGGATTTCCCGGGAGCACGGCGCGCTGGTAACGGATGTGATGAAGGACAGCCCTGCGGAAAAGGCCGGGCTGAAACGCGGGGACCTCATCATAGCATATGACGGCCAGAATGTCGAAGATACCACGAGCCTAAGGAATATGACTGCAAATACGGCTCCGGGCAAAGAGGCAGACGTCAAAGTGCTGAGAAACGGTAAAGAGGTCACGCTCAAGGTCCTGATCGGAGAAATGCCGGAGGCGGCAAAAGTGACGAGGACCGTCGAGCACCACAACGCACTCTCGGGAGTCTCAGTGCAGGAGATCACCCCCGGTGAGAGGGATGCCCTCGGCCTTCCGCACAACGTAAGAGGCGTGATCATCGCAGAGGTGAGCGAGGCGAGTCCCGCAAGCGGCATACTGGCAAAGAACGATGTGATCGAGGAAATCAACCGCAAAGAGATACGGGGGTTGAAAGATTACGAGGACGTGGCCTCGAAGATCGGGCCGAAGGAAGGCGTGCTCCTATTGATTTACCGGAACGGCGGGTATATCTACGTAACGATAAAACCGTAGCGCAGTATTCCCGGGCTGTCTTCATGAATAGGCGGGACGCCTGTCCCGCCTTATTTTTTGTTCGTGAGAGCGTTGGCCACTAAAGAAAAAATGGTGGAGGCGCCGGGAATCGAACCCGGGTCCGAAGGTACTACACTCATGCTTCTACGTGTGTAGGCTGTCTTTTAATCGTCAGGCCCCGGGACGCCGGCAGTCAGGCTTCCCGAAACCCCATCTCCCTTAATCTCGCCTCAGGGCCGGGAGCGCACCCTTTGGCCAGCCTGCTGATCGACGCTCTCTCCGGAACACAGGCGACCCCGGAGGAGCGTGCCGCTTAGTTAAGCGGCGAGTGCCAGTTCGTTGTTGGCTTTTGTGTTTATTTCCACCTTTTTACGTGGTGATGGAGCCACGACACGCCACAGGAGCCTCATAACCCCCGTCGAGCCCAATCGCCCCCTTTCATATATATATTTTAACACATTCAGCGGCTTTTCATGGCCCTCTCTATTTCGCGGTCTGCCTCGCGTTTTTTGATAGACTCGCGCTTTTCGTACATCTTCTTCCCTCTCGCAAGGCCAACCTCGACCTTTGCGCGGGAGTCCTTGAAGTAAATTTTAAGTGGGATAAGCGAATATCCCTTCTGGATCGTCTTGCCCAGGAGGCGAGCGATCTCCTTTTTGTGCAGAAGCAGCTTGCGGGTCCTTACTGGGTCATGGTTCATGATGTTCCCGTGGGTATAAGGGCTTATGTGGCAGTTAAGGAGGAAGACTTCCGAATCTTTGACGAGGACGTAGCTGTCCTTGAGGTTTGCCTTTCCCTCCCGCAGTGATTTGACCTCGGTGCCGGTCAGGACGATCCCCGCCTCGACCGTCTCTTCTATAGAATAGTCATGGAAGGCCTTTCTGTTCTGTGCGACTATCTTCATCCAGAATATTAACATGCCACCGTTACAATTGAAAATCATTCTTGTCCTCGAGCAGGTATAATATCGATAAGGTTTTCTGCATGAACAAAAAACTTCTCGGCAAGGCCGAATATCTGCTCTCCAAAGAGAAGGGGACCGTCTTCAAAGATCCGGGCGGTAAGATCAACGTTGTCCTGGTCTTCCCGAACACTTATTCGGTGGGCATGTCGAACCTGGGGTATCAGGGCATCTACGGGCTGTTGAACGATATGGATGACGTGGTATGCGAAAGGGCGTTTCTTCCGGGGCCTGAAGAAATGGCGGAATACGAGAGAACGGGCGACGAAATATTTGCGCTCGAATCCAAGCGGCCGCTCGGCAGGTTCGATATCGTCGCCTTTTCGGTCTCATTCGAAAATGATTACCCGAATGTGATCAAAATGTTGAAACTGGCGAATATTCCCGCGAGATCGTTGATGAGGCACAGCGGGCATCCCGTGGTAATCATGGGCGGTGTTTGTGCCTTCTACAACCCCGAGCCTTTGGCGGAGTTTTTCGATATCTGTGTGATCGGAGAGGCTGAAGAGGCGCTTCCTGAATTTCTTGCGGCCTTCAGAACGTCTCGCTCGAAGGAAGCGCTGTTCCGGGAATCGGCGAAAATTGAAGGTATTTACGTCCCGCGCATGTACGAGGTCGCCTATTCCGGTGAGGGCGGGGGCATTGTTTCGAGAAAGGCATTTCCTCCCGCGAGCGCGGTCATCCGCAAAAGAACGGTAACGGATATCTCCACGTCGCCGATGAAGCAGCGTATCACGACTCCGGAGGCCGAGTTTTCCGACATGTATCTTCTGGAGACGATGCGCGGGTGCGTCTGGGCATGCCGGTTCTGCGTGGCCGGACGTATCTACAAGCCGGCGAGGCGCAAAGACCCGGGACTGTTAAGGGATGAAATTCAGGAGGCATTAGCTCGGACAAAGAAGGTCGGTCTTGTCGGCCCCTCGCTCACGGATTATCCGATGGCGGAGGAGGTACTGTCGATAGAGGGAGTCGATTTTTCGATCACTTCTTTGCGGGCAAGTCCCAGAAGCGGCAGGATCGTTGCCCTGATGAAGGGACATAAGAGTATATCAATCGCGCCTGAGGCGGGCACCCAGCGGCTCAGGGACGTCATCAACAAGAGGATCTCCGATCAGGACATATTCGAGACCGCGGGGCTTATTCTTGAAGGCGGGATAGAGACCCTTCGCCTTTATTTCATGATCGGGCTTCCGACGGAGAGGATGGAGGACATCGAGGGAATTATCGCGCTTGTACGGAAGATACGGGAGAATACGGCCCGGGGGTTTATCACCCTGAGCGTAAGCACCTTTGTCCCGAAGCCGTTTACACCCTTTCAGTGGCATCCGATGGCCGCGCTGAAAGACGTAAAGGAGAGACTCAAATATCTCAAGAAGGGACTTTCGGGCCTCAGGGGTGTGAGGGTATTCCACGATGTACCGAAGTATGCATACCTGCAGGGGTTGTTTTCACTCGGTGACAGGCGTCTTTCCGGATTGGCGGAGCATCTCGCCTCAGGAAAGGAATTTTCCCTTAGAGAAGGCCATCCCGGGATCGATAGTGACTTCTTTCTGTTCAGGCAAAAGTCCGGGGAGGAGATCCTTCCGTGGGATTTTATCGATGCCGGCGTTCCGAAGGAGAGGCTCTGGAATGAATACTGTGAGGCGGTCGGTCTATGAGCATCGTGCTGATAGCGGTCACCTCCTTCGTCGTCGCCCTGTCTGGAGCGCTGGTGCCGGGACCTCTCTTCACGATCACTGTGGGCGAATCTGTGAAACGGGGATCCTCTGCAGGACCTCTGATTATATTCGGACACGGCCTCCTCGAGGCTATCGTCATCCTCCTTATCGTCTTCGGCCTGATGCCTGCTGTCTCCGCGGAAGGGACGAAACTGGTGATCGGCCTCACAGGCGGCATAATTCTGATACTGATGGGCTTGATGCTGCTCAGGGACGGTCGTCGCGCCAGGCTCGATGTGAAGGCAGAGGGAAGGCGGGCCGGGATGAACCCCGTAGTTGCAGGTATTGTGGGAAGTCTTTCTAACCCCTACTGGGTCATCTGGTGGCTGACTATCGGACTGGGATATCTCGTGAGCGCCTTGAAATACGGTTCCCTCGGCGTGATCGCCTTTTTTGCCGGTCACATCGCTGCGGATCTCGGCTGGTACAGTCTACTCTCGCTTGCTGTGGCAAAGGGCAGGGCTGTAATGAGCGATAAGGTTTACAGGATCCTGCTGTTTGCCTGCGGTCTCTTCCTGATCTGCTTCGGCTCCTGGTTTCTCCTGGGAACGGCGATGTAAGGTCTTTTCTTCAGTGCTGATATATATTTCCCCATTGTTTCCGACGCTGCTGATCTGCCCCAATTTATTGAATTTTATTGCGAGAGAGAATAGTATAATATTTCCTGGATGAACCATGGAACGCGGCCTCTCGGAAAATATAAAGAAGACCTACAGGGCGATTTCCCATGCTGCCATGAGGGCGGGGAGGGAGCCTCATGATGTAAGACTCATCGCGGTGACGAAGAATGTGGCTGC
>JAJYLU010000107.1 GCA_021787505.1 Nitrospirota bacterium
ACAGACGTTGATGAATTCGCACGAGCCGCACTTGCCCTTGTACTTCTTGAAGTCCCTCAGGTTCTTGAATAGCTCCGACCCCTCCCAAATCTCCTTAAACGTCTGCTTGCGGATATTGCCTGCGGGCAGCGGGAAATAACTGCAGGGCAGTACGTTGCCGTCGACATCGATCAGGCAGATGAGCTGGCCCGCAATACATCCCTTCGCTCCTCCGGTCGAGAACTTGAGGGTCCGCTTTTTGAATTTCTCGCCCTCCTTCTTCGACTGCTGGAGCACCACGCGGTAATAATGGGGCGCACAGGTTGGCCTCACCAGCATCGTTTCTTCGTCCTTTTCCATCTGATAATGCCAGTCGAGTATCTCTTCGTAATCTTCCTTGGTGATGAGCTCGTTCATGATCTCCTCTCCCCGGCCGGTAGGAACGATCATAAACATATACCAGGCCGTCGCGCCCAAATCTTTCGCGAGACGGTATACCCTCGGTATCTCCTCCTGGTTTCTCTTAGTGAATGAGGAATTGACAATAAATTCTATGCCGTGCTTCTTAAAGAGCTTCGCTGCGTTTATTGTGCCGTTGAAAGCGCCTTTCTGGCTTCTGAAGTCATCGTGTACGCCTTCTTCCGAGCCGTCGAGACTGAGGGAGACGATCCGGATACCTGAAGACTTTATGTTCTCGCAGATAGCATCATCGACCAGTGTCCCGTTCGTTGCGAGGCAAATCCGCAACCCCTTGTCCGTACCGTATCTGGCGATCTCGAAGACATCCTGCCTCACCAGCGGCTCTCCTCCGGAAAGCACGACGACCGGCGCGGCATAACTTGCGATATCGTCGATTACCCTGAATGCCTCGGACGTCGGAAAGTCAGGATGGCCCTTCGCTTCCATCTCCGAGGACGACCGGCAGTGCACGCAATGCAGGTTGCATCTCCTTGTGATCTCCCAGGCTATCCATTTTGGCGCAAATTCCATCTTTCTCTCCCTAATCTCTCTTATTCACATTGTACAAAAGACAGCGTCTGTATTATACTCTTGCCCCGACCATTTTTTCACCAAAGATGCCCTCTTCGATCGCGGCAAGCAGAGGACAGAATGTGCCTTTGTCAAGCGCGGAGACCGCCACCGCGTCAAAGCGGACGGTAAGGTTGTCGATCTCTTCGGAGGAGAGCCGGTCGATTTTGTTGAAGACGAGAAGCCGTGTCTTGCCGGACAGACCGAGTTCCGAAAGGATGCGTTCCACCGAAGAGATATGCTGCTCGAACCGCGGATTCGATGCATCGACCACATGCAGAAGCAGGTCGGCATCTTCAAGCTCTTCAAGAGTGGCCTTGAAAGCGGCCAACAGGTCCCTCGGCAGGTCCCGTATGAAACCCACGGTATCCGTGATCACTACCTCGCGTTCCCTCGGAAATCTCAGACGCCTGCTCGAGGTGTCGAGCGTGGCGAACAGTTTGTCCTCAACAAAGGTCTCGCTTTTGGTCAGCGCGTTGAGGAGCGTGGACTTGCCGGCATTCGTATATCCGACGATCGAAACGATCGGAATATTCGTTGCCACCCTGCGCGACTTTCTCTGCTGCCGCGCCTTGCTCAGCACCTTAAGCTCCCTTTCGAGTAGTCCTATGCGGTCCCTAACCCTCCGTCTGTCGATCTCAAGCTTCATCTCGCCGGGCCCCCTGCCGCCGATCCCCCCCATCAGCCGCGACATAGCCGTCCCTTTCCCTGTAAGCCTGGGCAGACGGTACTTAAGCTGGGCGAGTTCCACCTGGACCTTCCCGTCCCGGCTGTGTGCGCGCCTCGCAAAGATGTCGAGTATCAGCTGAGAGCGGTCGATCACCTTCAATTCGGTGATCTCGCTGATCGATTTAATCTGGGATGGGCCCAGGTCCTGGTCGAAGACAAGCAGGGTGGCGCCCCTGTTCATCGCCGTGATAACAAGTTCCTTCAACTTCCCCTCCCCCATGAGATATTTGGGGTTTATCTCTTTTGGTCGCTGAATCACCGCATCGAGGACGATGACGTCGCTCGACTCGGCCAGCTCCCTCAGCTCCTCAACAGAATCCTCCTGCTCGAATTTCGGTTTTGCAGACACGCTGATAAGAATCGCCTGCTCCCCGCCGGAGACTTTTCCCCCGCGGTGCCGCCGGCCGGACACCGCAGACCCCCTTGCCCGTTCGAGTTCTTCGTCAAGCGCCGAGATAAAAGGCCCAAAGTCGAACCGGTGCCGATAAAAATCTTCCCGTGACAAAATTTCGTACTGCTTTCTCTCCCCGTGCGGCAGGAGATGGGCGATAAATATATCGGCAGGTTGGCCGTCCCTCACCCCCACGGCAGCCATGACATCGAACCTCAGGAGCGCCAGATCGGTGAGGTCGTCCTGGTTCAGCGGTTCATTCCTCAGGTGAGTATGGATAAATCTGAGTCCACGAAGTGCCCTTCTTCCGATGGGATACCCGTCAAGCGGTGGGATGAAAATACCCTTCGCGTCGCCGACGATCACGTGAGTGACCGTTCCCTTCCGCGATATAATTACCCCTATCTGACGGCTTATTTCGTCCGAAAGCTGCGCGAGATATTTCCCGAGTTCGACACTGATCAGCTCGTCGTGAAGCCGCCTTCTGTAAATCCTCTCGAGCGCGTGGATCTGACTCCCCTTCAGCCCCGTCAGTTTTCCGTAAAGTGCCGGTATTCCCTTTTCCTCCGAAAAAAAGTATTAAAGATTATGTTTCCCTTGTAGTATTTTAGCATAGATAGCGAGACAATAAAGGCACGGGAGGAACCATGAAAGTCATTTCTGAACATGCGGCGGGGAGGAAGACAATCCGCCTCGTCCAGGGAGACATCACCGAAAGGGACGTTGATGCTATCGTAAACGCGGCAAACTCCTACCTTCGGCACGGGGGCGGCGTCGCCGGTGCGATCGTGAGGAAGGGCGGACGCAGTATCCAGGAAGAAAGCGACAGGATAGGCTTTACCCCCGTCGGGACAGCGGTGATAACGGGAGCGGGGAATTTGCCTTCCCGGTTCGTCATTCACACGGTGGGGCCCAGGATGGGCGAAGGGGACGAGGACAATAAACTAAAAAGTGCGGTCGCAAACAGCCTCAGACTTGCATCCCAAAAAAAACTTAAGAGCATCTCGCTTCCCGCGATCAGCTCCGGCATATTCGGCTTTCCGAAGGACAGGTGCGCGCAGGTTCTTGTCCGTGAGGCAGAATCATTTCTTAAAAAAAACAAAGATGCCAGTCTCGATCTTATCGAATTCTGCATCTACGACGATCTGACGCTGGGATATTTCAGGAAAGAATTCGAAAGCCTCCAGGAATAGATAGACGATGGGTCACTTCCTCCGCCCGTATTCAGCCTTTATCTTATCGTATAATTCTTCCGGGGTAAAAACCACTCCTCCGGGCCTGCCGTAAAAAACCACATTGGCAGCGCCGTTGACCGCAAGCCTTACGTCTTCGATCATCTGCCCTGCGTTCATCTCCACCACCATGAATTTCTTTCCCTTTCGGGCCATCTCCGCTATCCTCTTTTCAGGAAAAGGAAATAGCGTCACCGGCCTGAAGAGCCCGACTTTTTTCCCCTCTTTCCGAAGCTCCTGCACGGCCGACAGTGCGATCCGAGCGGCAATCCCAAAGGCGACCACCAGGAGGGCCGCGTCCTCAGTATCATGCTCGTCGAACATCACTTCTTTCTTCCTTATCAGGTCGTACTTTCTGCAGAGCTCGTAGTTTTTCTGCTCCAGTTCCCCCTGTCCCATACAGAGGGAACGAACGACCCTCGGCCTGCGGCCTTTGCAGCCGTTCAATATCCAGTCTTTCTTCGGCAGACGCGGACGCACATACTTTGTCGGGTGAAACGGCTCCATCATCTGACCAACTACGCCGTCCCCGAGGATCACCACCGGCGTGCGGTACTCATCGGCCTTGTCAAAGGCCCGCATCGTGAGGTCCCACATTTCCTGCACGTTGAAGGGAGAGTACACGAGGCACCGGTAGTCCCCGTGGCCCCCTCCCTTTACTGCCTGAAAATAGTCTCCCTGACTTGCGGTAATATTCCCGAGCCCGGGTCCGCCCCTTTGAATATTGACGATGACCGCAGGAAGCTCGGCGCCGGCGAGAAAAGAGATCGCCTCCTGCATGAGACTGATCCCGGGACTGCTCGACGACGTCATCGCCCTGACACCGGCAGCCGAGGCGCCGTATACCATATTAATTGAAGCGATCTCGCTTTCCGCCTGGATAAAGACGCCTTCGACCTCGGGCATTCTTCTCGCCATATATTCCGGTATCTCATTCTGCGGGGTGATCGGATATCCCGCGTAGAAGCGGCAGCCGGCCTGCACAGCCGCCTCGGCGATCGCCTCGTTGCCTTTTCTGAAAGATAGTTTCTTCCTCATCCCTCACCCTTTTGTAATTCCTTGCCGCTTGATCGCACGTCAGGAAATCCGCTTCATTATAGCATATCGTTCCTTCACGGAATAAGTCTCATGCGCCCGTTTCGATTGACAAACATCAGACTCTTTATTTAACATTTTGTTTCACGAGGAGACCGAATGTTTTTTCAGGATCTTATACTGACGCTTCAGAGCTTCTGGTCTAAAAAAGGCTGCGTCCTGCTTCAGCCTTACGATATTGAGGTCGGGGCCGGAACGTTCCACACGGCAACTTTCTTCCGGGTCATCGGCCCGGAGCCATGGAAGACCGCCTACGTCCAGCCGTCGAGGAGACCGACGGACGGCAGGTACGGGGAGAACCCCAACAGGCTCCAGCAGTATTACCAATACCAGGTCATTATTAAACCGTCGCCAGCCGACAGCCAGGAAGTCTATCTCGAAAGCCTCTCCGAGCTTGGCATCGACCCTACGAAGCACGACATCAGGTTCGTCGAAGACGACTGGGAGTCTCCGACCCTCGGCGCATGGGGGCTCGGCTGGGAGGTCTGGCTCGACGGCATGGAGGTGACCCAATTTACGTATTTCCAGCAGGTGGGAGGAATAGACCTTACACCGGTTTCGCTCGAAATCACCTACGGGCTCGAGCGGATAGCGATGTACCTGCAGGGCGTGGACAACGTGTACCAGCTGAAATGGAACAAAGACCTTTTCTACGGAGACGTCCACCATATGGGTGAGGTCGAGGGCTCAAAGTATAACTTCGACCACTCCAACGCCGAACTGCTTGCACGGCACTTCGACGATTGCGAGAAAGAGTCCGTCAGGATGAATTCGATCGGTCTCGCGATCCCCTCTTACGAATTCTGTCTCAAGTGTTCGCACCTGTTCAACCTGCTCGACGCGAGGGGCGCCATATCGGTGACCGAAAGGACAAAGTACATAGCCAGGGTCAGAAACCTCGCAAAGCTCTGCGCCGAGGCATTTTACCGGCAGCGGGAGGAGATGGGATTTCCGCTCCTGAAGGGGCAGAAATGAGCACCGTGAACCCGGAAACAGTGAACGAGGAAACACCGCAGGAGCATCCGCTCCTTCTCGAAATAGGGACCGAGGAGATACCGGCCAGATTTCTGCCTCCGGCGATTGCCGACCTGAAAAATATCGCTGCAGCCGTATTCGCGGAGCACCGCATCTCCTATAGTGAGATAAGGTCGTACGCCACGCCGCGGAGGCTTGTCCTCATTTTGAAGGGAGTTGCCGCGGTGCAAAACGATGCGGTCAGGGAGGTCTTCGGTCCTTCGAAAAAAGTTGCCTTCGACGAACAGGGCAATCCGACAAAGGCAGCGACGGGCTTTGCCGCCTCGCTTGGTTTACCGGTGTCGGAATTGGTAATCAAGACAAAAGGAAAAGGCGAATATGTGGCAGCGGTCATCTCCGAGAGCGGCATGGAGACCAGGGCGGCATTGCCAGCGATATTCAGGAAGATCATCCTCTCTCTGCGTTTCCCCAAATCGATGAGATGGGGAAGCGGCAGCATGCTCTTTGTCCGTCCGATACACTGGCTCGTAACCCTCTACGGTAAGGACACGATAAGCGTGGAGATAGACGGTATCAAGGGCGGCAATATGACGCGAGGACACAGGTTCCTCTCTCCCGCCGCGTTTCAGATAAGAGAGGTCAACACTTACATAAACGTGCTCGAAAAGAACTTTGTCATTCTCGACCAGGAGAAGAGGGAAAAGGCGATACGCTCGGGCATCGACGATCTTGCGGCCCGGTCGGGCGGCCGGCCCGTGGCCGACGACGGACTTCTCGAAACGGTGAATTTTCTCGTCGAATATCCTGTGCCGGTCTTGTGCAGTTTTGACCGGAGATACCTTAAGCTCCCGAAGGAGTTGCTCATCACTGTGATGAAGGACCACCAGAAATACTTCGGCATCCAGGATGACGAGGGAAGCCTGCTGAACAGTTTCATCGTGATCAGCAACACCCGGGCGGAAAACGGAGAGACCGTCAGGACGGGCGCCGAACGGGTGATTAAGGCCCGCTTCGACGACGCAAAATTCTATTTTCACGAAGATAAGAAAACGTCGCTCGGCGACAGGGTCGCGCACCTGAAGAATGTCACTTTTCACGACAAACTGGGAAGTCTTTTTGACAAGACGGAAAGAACCGTTACGATCGCGTCCTTCCTCGCGGACAAACTGGATCCCGC
>JAJYLU010000108.1 GCA_021787505.1 Nitrospirota bacterium
CTATCAAGCTGGTAAACGAGAAAGAACGTGAGACGCCGGGTATGGAGAAGGTGAACTTCATCAGGACAGTTGGTTTATGCCTCAGATACTGTTGGGTCTTCCCCGTATCCTGCATCGGTATTTTGCTGCTGCCCTTTGTCATCCTTTCCGGCGGGGCGGTTGTCGTTGCAGCAGGCGTCATCGAAGCAGAAGGCGCGATAACCTCCTTCCTGCTGTCCCGCCTCCATATAGATGCCATCGCCATAGGACATGTCGTCTTTGGCCGAAACCGCGATAGCCTGATTCGGTGCAGAAGCCACGAACGTGTTCACGTCAGGCAATACGAGCGCTGGGGGCCTCTCTTCCCCTTTCTCTATCTGCTGTCGAGTGCAGCAGCCCTGGTCCGCGGTCTGGACCCCTATAGGGATAACCGGTTCGAACAGGAGGCGTTCCGTGCTTCCGGAGTGTCGAAAATTTTGTGACAGCCCAGGCCGAGGGTTACCAGTCGGTGCTTGCTCGCTTCCATGAGAAGAAGATCGAGATCCCCGGTCCCGGGACCGGGGTGCGGCTCATCAACAATCCGTAATCCCGTTGTCCGCCAGGCCGCGTGAACTGTGAACCCGGATGTAGTCCTCCAAGCCCTTGCGATTAAATATTTTCTGTAAAAAACTGATCTTGTGATGTTATCATGAATGCAGTCCGCAGGGCATTGCCGGTCCCGAAAAACGGGTGGTAGAAATCAGAGGCAGGGAAGGGTTTCCCGAGGAAAGAGGCATAACATGTATGTAGCTTCCAAAATGTTCCTTACGAAAGGGGTCGGTCAGAATAAGGAGAAACTCGTGAGCTTCGAGCTCGCACTCCGCGCCGCGCAGATCGCTCCTTTCAATATCGTCAGAGTATCGAGCATCTTTCCTCCCCGCTGTGAAATTGTTACCGTGCGCAGCGGGCTAAAGGAGCTGACGCCGGGACAGATCGTCCATGCGGTCCTTGCCGAGGCATCGACGAACGAACGACACCGTCTCATAGGCTCTTCCGTAGGCGTGGCGATACCCAGGGACCGGGACCGCTTCGGTTATCTCTCGGAGCACCACAGCTTCGGCGACGACGACAAGACGACCGGCGACTATGCCGAGGACATTGCGGCCCAGATGCTGGCGACGATCCTCGGGCTTGAGTTCGACGTCGACGAGAGCTACAACAAGCGTCTCGACCAGTGGAAGTTGAGCGACCAGATAGTCAAGACGCGCAATATCACACAAACGAGCGTCGGCAAGAGCGGGGTCTGGACGACCGTTGTGGCTGCCGCCGTCCTGATACCGTAGGGCATGGTGAGCGGGAGCGCCTACCTCAGGACAAAGCCGATCAGGCCAAAGAAGATCGTCAGCGGGATCTCTGCCGCTGAGTTGATCGAGGAGGCCTTTTTGGCCTATAACGCCGGCCGCCTCCGTGAGGCATGCAGGCTTTTTACGCGCAAGATGCTCGAGCCCGATGTGACCGTTGGGCTGAGCATCACCGGCGCCCTGACTCCTGCCGGGCTCGGCATGTCTTCTCTTATTCCTCTGATAGAGTCCGGGTTTGTCGACTGGATCGTTAGCACGGGCGCGAACCTCTATCACGACACCCACTTCTCACTGGGGCTCACCATGCACCCGGGCAGTCCCTTTCTCGACGATCGGAAACTCCGGCAGGAAGGCGTCATCCGCATCTACGACATCCTGTTTGATTATAAAGTCCTGCTCTCGACCGACGCCTTTTATATGAAGATCCTGAAGGAACCTGAGTTCGACAGGGAGATGTCGACAGCGGAGCTCCATTACAGGATCGGCAGATACGTCAACGAGCTGGAAGCCCTCCCCGGCGTGGGCAGGGTGAGTGTCCTGGCAGCGGCTTACAGGGCGGGCGTGCCGATATACACGTCATCCCCCGGGGACAGTTCAATCGGGATGAATGTGGCCAGAACTGTGCTGGACGGCGGCGGGCTCCGTCTGGACGTGGCCAGGGATGTAAACGAAACCGCTGCAATCGTGCTGGGTGCGAAGGAAAAAGGAAAGAGCGGCATCCTCATGCTTGGGGGCGGATCTCCAAAGAATTTTGTGCTCCAGACCGAGCCACATATTCAGGAAGTTCTGGGGATTGAAGAGGCGGGCCATGATTACTATCTGCAGCTCACTGACGCCCGTCCGGATACCGGCGGCCTCTCAGGGGCCACGCCGAGCGAGGCGGTGACCTGGGGCAAGGTCGACCCCGATCAGCTCCCGGACGCCGTCGTCTGTTATGCGGATACGACCATAGCCCTTCCGCTTCTCACCGCGTACGCCGTCGCCTCCCGCGCGCCCCGGCCTCCTTCCCGGCTGTACGACCGGCGCGGGGCCCTCTATCAGCGGCTTCTCGAAAAATATTCGGAAACGAAAAAGAAAGAGTGATTCTTCTTCCGCCGGACAATTTTCTCGCCCTCCCGGAACAATGGTCGGGACTCGAACGGTCCCGGGTGGTGGTCCTTCCTGTGCCGTATGAGCACACAACAAGTTACGGAAAAGGCACGGCATCGGGTCCTGAAGCGATCCTGGAGGCTTCCGGACAGGTGGAGCTGTACGATGAGGAATCAGATGCCGAATTTTATACATTGACGGGCGGGATTGCCACGCTTAAAGCCATGGACCCCGGCGGCAATGATGCCGTTGCAGTGGAATCGATACGGAAACACGTCCAGGGCCTGATCGGAGAAGACAAGACCGTCGTCTGCATCGGCGGCGAGCATACGATTTCCATAGGCGCTGCCCGTGCCCACTCTGAGCGATATCCGGACCTCTCGGTCCTCCAGTTAGACGCCCACTCAGACCTCAGGGAAGAATACGAAGGGAACAGATACAGCCACGCCTGCGTCATGGCCCGTGTATACGAGTTCAATAGAAACATCGTACAGGCTGGCATAAGGAGCCAGTGCAGGGAAGAGGCCGATTTCATAAGGCAAAAGAAGATCAATACATTTTATGCATTCGATCTCAAGGGTGCGCGTTACGGTGCAGATCGATATGCATGGCACGATGCGGTCATCGGTCCCCTCAGGGAAAATGTCTATCTCACCATCGACTGCGATTTCTTCGATCCCGGGCTTATGCCCGCAGTGGGGACACCCGAGCCGGGCGGGTTCGGATGGCAGGAGACAGTCTCTTTCCTTCGCCGTCTGTCCGAATGCCGGAGGATAGTCGGGTTCGATATCACGGAGCTGTCGCCGATACCCGGCCTCATACATCCCCAGTTCGTCATGGCGAAACTGATCTATAAGCTGATAGGTTATATTTTTTCCCGGGGGTAACAAACGGGGCCCGGTTTTGTTTCTTTTGATTTGCCTGTTGTCGCACGTCATCTCAACACCCCTGCTTTTCTCGAACCTTCCGGACAATCCTGAGCAGCAGTAAAAGGTGATAGACATCGGTTGCGTGCAAGACCATTACCCGATACAATGGTAACAGATACCCTATCTGCACGGAGGACGTTTACGGGCAATGCCGGGCTGAGAAAATGTATGAGGCGAATGGCAAGTGAAAAGCGGCAATGGGGAAACGGAAAGGTGAAAGAAATGGAGAAAGAAAAAATGCCGGAGGAAAGCTTACATATCATTAAACAGGAATTGATAACGGTTACGGAGAAGCTCGATGAGTTGTGCTGTATGGAAAAAGATGTCCAGGACTTAATGCTGGAGATAAAGTGCCTGAAACTCTTCCTGGGGAAGGCCTTCCCCGGGTTTAAAGATCAGTTCCCCGGCATCATGAAAAAACTGAGTAAAAAGACCTGAGCGGCATGCTTCGGCAATCTGCCGGTATGAAGAAATGGAGACCTATTTTTGTAATTTTTCTGAGTTCTTTCTAATTTTTTATGGCTATCCTCACGCGAAACGAAATTAAAAAGGCAATTGACCAGGGACTCATCAAAATAGAGCCGTTGGATGTGTCACAGATAGGTGCCGGCTCAGTTGATCTTACGTTAGGAAACGAGTTCAGGATTTTCAAAAGACATAGAGGCATATTCCATATCAGGGATGACTCCAACTTCGAGGATCTCACCGAATTTATCTCATTGCAGGGCGAAGATACAATCATCATCAAGCCCCAGGAAATGATTTTGGGAATAACGAGAGAGAAGATTACATTAGCAGAAAATTATTGTGGATGGCTTGAAGGGAGGAGCAGGTTTGCCCGTTTTGGCTTGGCTATCCATGTGACGGCAGGATTCATGCATCCCGGCATATCGAACCATCAGGTTTTGGAAATTGTGAACCTGGGACATACTCGTTTAGCTTTATACCCCGGAACGAGAATCTGTCAGTTCATTTTTGAAAAATGTATCGGCAGGGCGAAATATGCAGGAAAGTTCGAGGTTCAGGATAAGCCGTAATTTGCCAGGTCTGGTCACGATAGAGGGAAAAACAAAAGGGTTGCATCTCTGCAACCCTTTTGTTTGTTGGCGTCCCCAGCGGGATTCGAACCCGCGTTGCTGCCTTGAGATCTGACGTAAATAGGGGCACATGGTTAGAAAACAGCCTAATGATATCAAAGTACGCCAAAGTTGTAATCCGAATCACTTACAACTTCTCTGATCTCTGGTATTTTCGGGCAATGGGAAATACCGGACAGACCTCATCGTTGATTAAGAAAACTTAATTGGTCTTCCTGCGCGCTGTTGTGTATATTTGTACTAAATACTGACGAGGAGGTGATTTAAATTCAATTCGGGGCGGACCGGAGACGGGACTCATTTCCATTATTTTTGTGAAGGAGGAGAATAATGCATAGGAGCACGCTATTAACAGTTTTGGCTGCATTTATCGGCGTTCTTGCTTTTGGCAGGGCATACGCCAATTCGGCGCCGAATGACGACTTGCTTTATGGGTATTACAATGTACGGGGCGCTGCTAACGTTATGCCGGTCGTGGCGACGACCACAGCCTGCTCAATCCCGACCCCTGCCTTCAAGCAGGCATTCACCTACACCCCTGTTGCCGACCCCGTGATCACTTGCGATCCGGCTACGTCGAAACCCATAGGCGTTGGCAACATTGCTCAGGGGGGAAGTAGCTTCGATATCACAGTGGACATAGGTCCGTTTGATGAGCCTGTAGACGTTTCTTTCGGTTTATTTAATGCAACATTCGACGCTTCCAACATATTTTTCCTGAATGTATTTAATCAGGTCACCTCACTCCAGGACGAACTTGGTTCGGAAGTACAGGGCGGAAACAGCCAAAACAATCCTCCTGGCCAGGCGAACGGAAAGAAAAACTTCAAGAGGCTTATACCGTGGAAGAGCAATGTGCTTGAGGTGCATGACACAATTGCCGCTGGTGATATCACGTTCCTCCCGCCTGGTTTGTATGTGCTTGTACTGAATGTTACGCGGACAAGCCCGGCGGAGAATAATTTCGACCGCTTTTATCGTTGGGTTACTTATTTCATTGTCCCAGACAATGTTGAGTAGCGGATAGAATTGTGATTCGCTGCCCTTCCCCCGGGCAGCGAATCACTTCTTTTCAGTCGTAGAACAAATAAATAATGATGTCATTACTTTCGTCATACCTAAGTGTCGCGCCTTCAAGTCTTCACGGCGCATTTTAGTTCCGGCTCGCCAGAATCAATTATATTCTTCATGCTGGTCTCCGAACACATGGTGGATGATTTCCCATGCGGTCTCTTCGATGGATTTGTTCGTAGTATCGACGGCTTTCCAGATCCGGTGCTTCTTGCGGAGGTCCCAGACATACTCGCACTCGGCAAAGACCTCCTTGAATTCGCTGTAGCTCGGCGTGAGCGAGGACTTTTCTTGGCGCGCCTTCCTGATTTTCTGAAGGACCTCGGGATCGATTACCAGACAGACGATCTTGCGCTGATCGATTTCGAAAAGCTCTTCGGGCAGGGGGATGCCCGGAACGATCGGGACATTGGCGACCTTGTAGCCCTCCTGGGCCAGAAAGAACGAGGTAGGGGTCTTGGACGTCCGCGAAAGCCCGACGATGACGATATCCGCGTCAACGAGGCTCTTGGCGTCCCTGCCGTCGTCGTGTCCCAGCGTATACTCGATCGCGTCGATGCGTTTGAAATATCGTTCATCGACCTTTCTGAGCAGGCTCGGCGTTTCGAGCGGTTCCAGCCGAAGAAAGGACGCGAGGTTCTTGATCAGCGGGCCCAGAATATCGAGATGAAAAATCTTGTTTTTCACGCAAAAGGAGGTCGTATAGTCGCGCATCTCCTTTTTGACGAAGGTAAAAGCGATAAGGGCCTTGTCCGCCCTGGCCTGGTCGAGGACCTTTTTGAGCCCTGCCTTGGAATCAATGTCGTGGAAAAGCATGATCTTGGTGTGGGCGTGTTCAAACTGCACCAGGGCCGCCCTCAGAATATGCAGGCCGCTCTGGCCCGTGGCGTCGGAAATAATGACGACTTTTTTTGTGGACATATTCGCCTCGATGATAGTGTAGGGGATATTGGAAAGTGCCCCAAAAAGGATAACCTCCTGTTCCCATCTGAGTTGTTATTCCGGTAGTACCGCAGTAGTTTGACCTCACCACTCAATTCCTCATGACCGGC
>JAJYLU010000109.1 GCA_021787505.1 Nitrospirota bacterium
GCCGGGGAGCGCCGCGGAACCGTACGTGATGTCCTCCGCGCCGAGTTTGCGGATCGCGAACCTCGTCACGTCGTCAGGGTCTACCGACATCCCTCCTGTGGTGACGAGCAGGTCGGCGCCCGCGTCTATCAATTCCCTCAGCCTGTTTTCGATGAAGGACTCCTCGTCCGGCGCATAGTAGAGGCCGACCACCTCTCCCCCGAAAGATTTGATCTTATCGCTGATGACCGGCGCAAAGGCGTCCTTTATTTTGCCGTAATATACCTCGTTGCCCGTAATGACGATCCCGGCCCTGGGTCTCCGCATTTCTTTCACGCGTATGACCTTCTCGCCCTGCCCTGCGGCCTCGACCGCCGCGCTCACCGCGCTCTCTTTCACAACAAGGGGAATCGCCCGCGTCCCGGCAACTACCTGTCCCTTTCGGACGAGCGTGTTGTCGTGGAGCGTAGCGCACATAACCTCTCCGGTCATATTGAACTTCAGCAGCGATTCCCTATCGACCTTGAGAAGGCCGTCCTTTTCAGCGATGATATTTATCTTGCCTTCCTTGGGCTCTCCTTTTATCGCTACCCCTTCCCCCATAAGCGCTTCGGCAAGCGCGTAGGCTGCCGCGTCCTCATGCATCTCGTCCTCGCCGATACTGAGGACGAAGAGATGCTCTTTCCCGAGCCTCTGAAGATGACAGACGTCCTCTTCCTTCACCACATGCCCCTTCTTAAACGCGCGTCCCTTGAACTCATTCGGCCTGATCTCGGTAATGTCATGAGCAAGGACGGTGCCGACAGCCTCGGTAACCGGTATCGTCTTTCTCCCAGTCGCCTGCCCTTCGTTAAGTGAATCGCACATATGATCCTCCCATGATGGCCATAATTATAAATCCACTCTACCACAAAATTTTTAGGGTGCATAGATGACTGCTCTCGGGACATCGCGGCAAGTTTAGCGTTTCAGTCAGAGGTTACGCCTGACTCTTCTTCGAGAAGGCGGTTCGCGCGTTTCCACTCGGCGATGGTATTGACGTTTTTCCATGCATGGGCCAGCGACTTGGGGACAAGAGGCGTGATCACTTTAGGGTGGCGCGTCAGCTCCTGCAACGTACCTATCCCTGCCCTTGCAAACGATTCCACCTCGCCGAAGATCGCCGGCTCATAGCATGCAGCCATCGTCTCGGCCTTTGCGCCTTTTTTCAACAGCGGGAGGACCGCCCAGACGCCGGGCCTCCTGTGGCTCAGGACCCATTCCCATGCCCCCCTGTCCATAAAAGGCATATCCACCGCCGATATTATCCAGACGCTCTGCGGCGCCCATCTGAAGGCGCTGAGCACCCCTGCCATCGGACCCGCCACCCCCGGTACATCCGGCAGACGGTCCACCCTGCCGAGTGGTCCGGGAAGCTCAGCCGAACCCAGGAGGACCGTCTTCGCCGCCACCCCGCCAAGCATCCTGAAAGCCCTCTCGGCAAAGATCTCCCCGCCGATCCTGAGCAGTGCCTTGTCCGTTCCCATCCTCAGACTTCTGCCGCCGATGAGAAGTCCTGCCGCAATCGACCGCTGCGCGTGAAATTTTTCGAGCTCACGATGAATGTATTCCATGACCGTCCCGAAGTGGCGGGGGTCATCTCTCAGAACAACTCTTTTCGCCGGGTGTTTCGGGACTTCGGGCTTCTGCGGACCGCCGGTGCCCGGCACGACCCATATTCTCGGCAAACCGGAGTTCTTATGCCCCTCTACCAGTACGAGGTCCAGCGACCGCGGAAAGCCCGACAAGATGTCCTGCAGCCGGCAGTCGCCGTGCGGATATCGTGAAAATGCCTGATGCGCATCGTGGGCGCAAACGAAATCTGCACCGGCCCTGTAGAACCGGTCCGTGTCCTTGCCCTCGCGGTCGGGCGAGAGGGGATGCGACGCATGTTTCAGTATGCCGACCCTGAAGCCCTTCCCCTTCAGTTCGGATAATACCTTTTCAATAAGGGTCGTCTTGCCGGCGCCTGAATAGCCTCCTATGCCTAAAACACAGAATGAGAAATTGACCATGTAGAATTCTATGGCAACGGTGATGCAATTGTAAACCTGGGGAGCATTATGGAATCCGTCTCGGATAAAGGCCGCCCCGCACTAGCGTGCTACTGGAAAAGTGTTATGGCTGTTTTCTCGTCATTCCCGTGTAGACCTGCCTGCCGGCAGACAGGCGGGAATCCAGTATTTTCAATACTTCTGGATACCCGCCTTCGCGGGTATGACAACAGTAGATGCAATCATGCGACTTTTAAAGCAGCCTGCGCTAAGCGCTTGAAACGCATCCTGGAATGCGATAGCATGTATTCATGACGAAGAAACCTTTTCATTTTCATATCTGCGTACTTTGTGTTTTGCTTGCGGTGTCCTGTACCTCGCGCGATGCCTCGGCATACCGCCATGCATTGAGACTGCATGACGGCAAGGTTATCCCCTTCGCAGAGATGATCGACGACCTGAAGAACGCCGACATCGTCTTCGTCGGCGAGGTCCATGACAGCATGAGAGACCACCAGGCCGAACTCGATGTCATCAGGGCGCTTCATGAAAAAGACGTCCGTTTCGGCATAGGATTCGAGATGTTCAGGGCCGACAGTCAGAAGAACCTTGACGAATGGAACGGCGGAAAGCTCGATAAAGCGAAATTCGTCAGGGTCTATTACAACAACTGGCGTATGCCATGGCCTTTGTACGGTGACATCTTCCTTTATGCGAGGAGTCATTCCATCCCGATGGTCGGACTTAACGTGCCCGATGCCATCTCCAGAAAAGTGGCCACAACCGGATTCTCTTCTCTCACCCGGGAGGAATTGGCGCAGTTGCCGCCCGGCATAAGCTGTAATGTGGACCAGAAGTATATGGACTTCATCAAGAGAGTCTATGAGGCACATGGGGCGCAGAAGGACTCCTTCGTCCATTTCTGCGAGGCGCAGATGGTATGGGACAAGTCGATGGCATGGCACCTCCTGCGGTATATGAAAAAGCACCCGGGGGAGAAGATGGTCGTCCTGTCGGGCATCGGGCATGCGTGGAAGAGGGGAATTCCGGAACAGGTCAAACAGAGTTCCTCCTGTACGTCAAGGATCGTGCTGCCCGCAGTGCCGGATGCGACGAAAAGGTCCTCGATTACTTCAGCAGACGCAGACTACATATTCATCGACTGACTGTTTCGGCTCTTCTTAAGGCGGGAAGGACACGCGCAAAGTGGGTTCCCTCCATGAGATTAACCTTGCCGGGTAAAGTTGCGCTTGTTCCGCCGCAATCAGGCTATAATAGTAGCAAATGGCAACATCTCATACCGCTGAAAAAAGGCTCATCTGGAGTCTCGTTGTCACGCTGATCATCCTTGCCGGGGAAGTCGCGGGCGGCCTGCTCAGCAACAGTCTCGCGCTCCTGAGCGATGCCGGCCACGTGCTCACCGACGCCTTTGCGCTCGGGCTGAGCCTCGTTGCGGCGATGGTCATGAAGCGGCCGTCGGACTACCGCGCAACATACGGCTACCAGCGCATCGGACTTCTGGCTGCGCTGATCAACGGCGTCTCTCTGGTCGTAATGGCGATGTTCATCTTCATGGAAGCGTATTCGCGCCTAATCTCCCCGCCCCGCATCGATTCCTCGCTGATGCTGATTGTGGCTACAGCCGGTCTCATCGGGAACGTCGTGATGGCGTTTATCCTCAGCAGGGGACACAAGGACCTGAACATCCAGAGCGCGTGGCTCCATGTGCTAGGCGACACCGTCTCGTCGGTTGGGGTCATCGCGGCCGGCGTCGTCATACAGTTTACAGGCTGGGTGCTTGCCGACCCCCTTGCGAGCTGTCTCGTAGGGGTGATGATCATCATCGGCGGCGGACGCGTCATCAAGGAGGCGCTCTGGATCTTTCTGGAACTCAGTCCCGCGGGTTTCCACGCCGAAGAGATCTCTTCCCTTATCGCGGAAATCCCGGGTGTTGTCTGCGTGCACGATGTCCACGTCTGGTCCATCGGTCACGGCATACCCGCCTTTTCCGGACACGTGCAGGTGACCGACCAGAAAATCAGCGAAGCCGACGGGATAAGAAAGGATATCGAACACAGACTCTCCGACCTCGGCATCCGGCATTTCGTGATACAGATGGAGTGCGCGGAATGTGAAACGAACGCCACTTACTGCACAGTCAGAAGTTCGCAGCCGGCGCATCACCACTGAATGCCGCACCGGGAATTTCTCATTGACAAAAAACCGGGCGTTGTCATAAAGTAAAATGTAAGTGAGCGCTAACATAGCCTGCCCTTTGTGCGCGCCGCGCTCTATAAAAAGCGTGTATATGGGATGAAGGAGAAGAATTCGATGACACATGGCCCAGGGTACGGGAAATCCAGCATGCTGCCGGCGGGCTTCGTCGTCCTTGCCCTATCGGCGGCGCTTCTTGTTTCGTGTTCGAAAGGGAATTCAAGTCAGTTGCCGAAAAGGCCGATTGTCCCTGTCACTGTGGGGACAGTGACACAGAAGACAGTCCCTGTGCAGCTGACGGCGGTAGGAAACGTCGAAGCAGTTTCGACGATACAGGTCAAGTCCCAGATAGGAGGGGTCCTGCAGAGAGTCCACTTCAAGGAAGGGCAGGATGTGGCAAAAGGGGCGCTCCTTTTCACGATCGACCCGAGGACCTACGAGGCACAGGTCAAGCAGGCCGAGGCAAACCTCGCAAAGGACAGGGCACAGATGGAGAATGCGCGAAAAGATGCCAGCCGCTACGAAGAGCTCGTAAAGAAGGGGTACGTAGCCAGCGAACAGTATGAGCAGTACCGCACGAATGCAACTGCCCTCGAGGCAACGGTTGCGTCGGACCAGGCAGTGCTCGACAATGCGCGTCTCCAGCTGAAGTATTGCTATATCTATTCCCCGATAAGCGGCCGCACCGGCAGTCTGATCGCCAATGAGGGCAATCTTATAAAGGCAACTGCAGATACGGCGATGGTGGTGATCAACCAGATGCAGCCTATATATGTGACTTTCTCCATACCCGAGCAGTATCTCTCCGAAATAAAAGAATATATGGCGGCGGGCAAACTGAAGGTGGAAGCCCGTGTCTCGAAGGAAGATAAGGGCTCCGAAGAAGGCCTTCTCAGCTTCGTCGACAATGCGGTTGATCTCTCCACAGGCACCATCAAGCTGAAGGGGACTTTTCTCAATACCCATAAAAGACTCTGGCCGGGGCAGTTCGTTACCGCAACCCTTACTCTTGCTATCCGGCCAAACGCCCTGCTGGTGCCGACTGCGGCGGTCCAGACGGGTCAAGACGGTCAGTACGTCTTCGTTGTCAGGAGCGACGGCACCGCGGAGTCCCGTCCCATTACTGCCGGCATGACGGTCAACGACGAGACCGTCATCGAAAAAGGTCTGAGCCCGGCTGAAACAGTGGTGACCGACGGTCAGCTGCAGCTCGTTCCCGGTGCAAAGGTGGAGATCAAAAACGGTGCAGGCGTGAAATAGCCATGAATGTCCCGGAGCTGTTCATTCGCAGACCGATCATGACCTCGCTGGTCATGTTCGCTATCTTTCTCTTCGGTGTCGCCGCATACGTTCTGCTGCCCGTTAACGACCTGCCGAACGTCGACTTTCCGACGATACAGGTGACCGCAAGCCTGCCCGGAGCAAACCCCGACACCATGGCCTCTGCGGTCGCAACGCCTCTTGAACGTCAGTTTTCTACGATTGCCGGCCTGGATTCCATGACCTCGACCAGCGGGACCGGCACGACCCGGATTACTCTTCAGTTCAACCTTTCCCGGGATATCGACGCAGCCGCCCAGGACGTGCAGTCTGCGATCTCCCGCGCCTCGCGTCAACTCCCCGACATGCCGTCTCCTCCTTCTTTCAACAAGGTGAACCCGGCGGACCAGCCCGTACTCTACTTAGCGTTAAGTTCGCCGACGCTGCCCCTCTACATGGTCGACGATTATGCGGAGACATTCATGGCGCAGAGGATCTCAATGATCAGCGGCGTCGCCCAGGTGTCGGTCTTCGGCGCGCAGAAATATGCAGTTCGCGCCCAGGTCGACCCGAAGGCCCTGGCAACACGGCAGATCGGCATCGACGAGGTCGGCAGCGCGCTCGCCAGGGGCAACGTGAATCTCCCAACGGGGGTCCTTGACGGAAAGAAGCAGGCCTTTGCCATCCAGGCCACGGGCCAGCTTTACAAGGCTGCGGATTACCTCCCTCTTATCGTTGCCTACCGAAACGGCTCGCCGGTCCGCCTCGATCAGATCGGTCGGGTGATCGACAGTGTCGAAAACGACAAGGTGGCAAGCTGGTACAAAGAGACGCGCGCCGTAGTCCTTGCAATCCAGCGTCAGCCCGGGACAAACACCATTGAAGTGGTGAACAATATAAAAAACCTCCTGCCGATCTTCCGTGCGCAGATACCCGCATCGGTAACGCTCAATGTCCTGTTCGACCGTTCGACCTCGATTCGTGAATCGGTCTCCGACGTCAGGTTTACACTCCTGCTCACCATCTGCCTCGTGGTGCTGGTGAGCTTGATCTT
>JAJYLU010000110.1:0-5393 GCA_021787505.1 Nitrospirota bacterium
GGATGTACTTGCAGCGGATGCTATGCTCGTGGAGCTTTCCCAGAAGGGTGGAATACACGAAACCGCAATACGCGAGGAGTTTGCAAAAATAAGGAACAACGCGTCCCGTGGCGGGTCGCCGGCCGGGGATATACAGATGCCTGCAGCGCACAACGAAGAGTATCTTCTCCTGAGCGCGGTAATCGCTTTCCCCGAAAAGATGGATTCCGTCCTCTCGAGAATCGACCTGAACGACCTGCGGGACAAGTCGGTAGTGTCCCTGTTCAAAAAACTGGCCTCTCTCCGGAAAACGGCTGACGCGGGAAGTGTCCTCGATGTCGCCGATGCAGAAGAGGCAAAAATCGTAACACGGTTGTCGGTCGCCCCGGGCTTCGACCCGGAGCAGGTCGACCAGAACATAGAAGACTGCCTGAGGCGGATGGAAAAGAGGAAGCTGGATGAGAGACTCAGGAGTGCGCAGACCTCCGGTGACCTGAAGCTGATCAATTCTCTTCTGCTTGAAAAGAAGAGATTCTCAGAGGGAATGGGTACATGAAAGAGCACGAGGATTACTTTGAAGAATACGACGAAGGAGGGGACGAAGTCGAAGGATATGAGGAAGAAGGCGAGGAGGCTGCTGAAGGTGCCGCGGAAGCGGGAGTCAGGCAGGATTCGCTTTTCCTGGACGGCGACCACGATCCCATAAAAATTTACCTGAAAGAAATGGGCGGGGTGCCTCTCCTCACAAAAGAAGGCGAGATCGAGATCGCGAAAAAGATCGAGCAGGAAAAGGGAAAGGTGGCGAGGATCATCTTTTCTCTCCCTTTTGTGCTGAACAAGCTGATTACCCTCGGGGAAATGGTAGAGGCCGGTGAGGCCCCCCTTGAGGAGATCATTCAGAACGGCGAGGACGAAGCCGAAGAAGACCTCATCGCCGAGAGGGAAAGCTTTTCAAAGATCACGGGACTTATCGCCCCGATTCGCGACAGGAGGCAGGCGCTCCTCGATCATATGAAGGAAACGGAGGGGCCCGCAAGGGAGAAGTCCGAGGCTGCCCTTTCGGAGAATCTGGAGCAGGTTCTCGAACTCATCGATCAACTGAAATTGAAAGACGATGTCATATCCGCCTTCTCTGAAGAGATCAAGAGGGCGGTGGAGGAGATCGGCGAACTTGCTGCCGAGATCCGGGGTCTGCGGGAAAAAGTCAAATCGCTCGGAGTCGATGCCAAGGGTATGGGAGATGGGATCAATGGCGACGCAGTTTCGGATGAGGTCGCGCGTCTCTCCGCGGAGGCTGTTCAACTCGCGAAGGATATCCTGAGGAGGGAACATTATCTCGGGATCGGATATGACGATATGAAACAGGCGGCGGTGATTCTGGGAGAAGCGGAAAAGGCGATCAGGGAAGCTAAAAACTCCCTGATAGAGGCGAATCTGCGCCTCGTTATCAGCATCGTCAAAAAGCATCTAGGCCGGGGGTTAGGGTTTTCTGACCTTATTCAGGAGGGGAACGTCGGTCTGATGCGTGCGGTCGACAAGTTCGAGTATCAGAGGGGATACAAATTCAGCACCTATGCCACCTGGTGGATAAGACAGGCAATCACGCGTGCAATAGCGGAGCAGTCCAGGACTATCAGGATACCGGTGCACATGGTCGAGGCGGTCAACCGCATGACAAAGGCGATACAGGAACTCGTGCAGGAAAAGGGCAGGGAACCTTCAACGGAGGAGATAGCCGCCAGGATGAAGATACCGGCGGAGAAGGTTCGGGTTATGCTGAAGATTTCGAAGGAGCCTATCTCACTGGAGACGCCGATAGGAGAGGATGAGGACAGCCACATACGGGATTTTATTGAGGACAAGTCGGTATTGTCGCCCCTTGATATGGCGATGCAGGGGGACATGAAAAAGAACATAGAGAAGGCGCTCTCCTCGCTTACGGACCGGGAACAGAGCATCATCAGAAAGAGGTTCGGCCTGGGCGAAGACGCCCCCCATACCCTCGAGGAAGTCGGACTCGAATTCGACGTCACCAGGGAGCGTGTGCGGCAGATCGAGGTGAAGGCGATACGGAAATTGCGGCATCCTTCGCGGAGCAAGTGGTTGAGGGCCTTTATCGAGAGCGCTTGACTTAGGGGAACTCCGGATTTATATTAATAGGCCACGGGGATGTACCTCCCGTGGCTTGTAACGTGTCGTCGAGTCGAAATCCGTCTTTTTTGCGGGCCCATAGCTCAGCTGGTAGAGCTACCGGCTCATAACCGGTTGGTCCCAGGTTCGAGTCCTGGTGGGCCCACCATACCCCTGGAGGACTGGTGAAGGATCTGATCAAGTCTCTGGTAACGCTGCAGGAAATAGACACACGCATAATCGAGAAACGTTTTTTTATTGACAAGGTCCCGCTGAGGATTTATGAGGTTGACGAGCCCCTCAAACAGGCAAAAGCGGAACTCGAAAAAATGAAACAGAAGACCGAGTCCCTCTCAAAGAAAAAGCGGGAGAAGGAGCAGTTTCTCGAAGGGACCAACGAAAAGATCCGGAAGATGAAGGGGAGGGTCTCGGAGATAAAGACCAACAAGGAATATCAGGCTCACCTTAAGGAAATAGAGACTTCCGAAAAGGAAATCACGGCGATAGAAGACGAGATACTGACCGTGATGGAGGAGCTCGACACCGCTCTCCGACAGCAGAAGGAGAAGGAAGAGAAGGTGAATCGGGAAGTCGAAAAGATCAACGCCTTCAAGAAGGAGCTGGACCGCGAGGTCGAAGAATATGAAAAAGAGCTGGCCTCCCTCAAGGAAGAAAGGGCGAAACTGGTCGCATCGATTGTGCCGGATGTCTACGGCAGGTATATGATGCTCCTGAAAACAGGAGGCGGTGTCGCGGTTACGCCGGCAAGAAATGAACTTTGCACCGGCTGTAATATGCAGATCCCCCCGCAGTTGTACGTGGAAATACGAAAGAACGAAGAAATCATCCAGTGCCCGCAGTGCCTTCGCATACTCTACTATTCCGAGGATCAGGCAAATCCTGCTTGATAAGCCTTCACTTAATATTATATAATAATTAAATTTTATTATAGCTGCCGAAGCAGCACAGGTGGTCGCCCGCCTTACGGCGGGAGGAAAGTCCGAGCTCCAAAGGGCAAGGCGCTCTGTAACTCAGAGTCCCGGTGACGGGAAGGAAAGTGCCACAGAAAGGGAAACCACTCCGGCTTATGCCGGAGAAAGGGTGAAAAGGCGTCCCGATTTATCGGGAGCTGTCTGTTAAAGGCAGCAGGTAAGAGCTCACCAGTGCCCCGGGTGACCGGGCGCTTGGTAAACCCCGCCTGGAGCAAGGCCAAATAGGTTCCGCCCCAAGAGGGGCCCCCTCGAATCCCCGTACTGCGGGGAGGCGGAACGGGTTAGGCCGCAAGACCCCGTAACACGGGGCACAGATGAATGACCACGCCCTGTATAGTGGGGAACAGAACTCGGCTTATGGGCTGCTTCGGCAACTGAATATGAATGCTGTCGGACGGATGAAAAGGACGGTATGGACGACCACAAATTGAAAGTTTTCTGTACGGTAGCTGAAACGAAAAGCTTTTCGAAAACCTCCGAGATTATTCACCTGACCCAACCCGCAGTCAGCCTTCAGATCCAGGCACTTGAGGAGATTTACGAGACAAAGCTCTTCGACAGATCGAGCAGCACCGTCACACTGACGCCTGCGGGCGAAATACTGTACCGTTACGCCAAGGAGATACTCAGCCTGTATGCTTCCGTGGAAAAGGACATTGGAGAACTGATAGGCCTGGTAAAGGGCAGCATCAGTATCGGCGCGAGTTCGACGATAGGCAACTATCTGCTGCCGGGGGTAATTACCGATTTTAAGAAGGCCCACCTGAAGATAAAGATCCATCTCCTCGTCGGCAATACGAAGAGGGTAGTGGAACTGCTTAACTCAGGGAACATCGACCTCGGCCTTGTCGAAGGAGACGTGTCGAGGCAGAAGATGCTGGTCGAGAAGCTGATCCCCGACGAACTGCTCCTTGTAGTCCCGTCCCACCATCCTTGGGCCAAGAAAAAGGATATATCGATCAGCGAACTGACCAAAGAGCCTTTCATCTTCAGGGAAGGCGGCTCGGGCACTCGGCAGATGTTGGAAAAGTTTCTCGGTAAGCACGGGATTACGCCCCAGGACATGAAGATATCGATGGTCCTCGGGAGCACGGAGGCGATCAAGGAGGCCGTCGAAAACGGGCTCGGGGTATCCATCATCTCGCGCTGGGCCGCACGCAAGGAGATCAGATATGGCAGTCTCCACTTTCTCAGGATTAAAGAAGAGAAGATCCTGAGAGATTTTTCGCTGATCATCAACAAGAATTCGGTCTCGTCCCATGCGGTCGACGAGTTTCTGACCTATCTCAAGTCTTATCCTTTCGACAAGCTGCTCAACTGACCGCTTCGTCAGGTCTTTCCGAATATCCTGAAGTCGATGTCCCTGAAGACGTTGTTTTTTCTTTCGAGGCAGAGAAGGTTGGTGCGGTCGATGCGCCCCGAAACGATCTCTTCGTGGAGTGCAAAGAAGTTCCCGAGGTGTTCCTGAAACTTTTTTTGTGCAAATTCCGACGAGTTTCCGGTTTTCATCATGAAGGCCCAGTCGCTTGCCTGCGCCAGGAGCAGTTCACGTGATGACTGATTGAGTGCCCTCCGAAGGAGCCCGCGGGTATGCATATGCTCGTTGCAGTTCTTGGTATGGAGCGTGGCCGCCCTGTTCAGGTGCCGGTATATCCAGTGGTTCGAAGGGTGTATCCATGTAGAACTGTACCCTTTGTCTCCCCAACTCGAAGCGGAAGGCATCGCCGTTTGGATATCCTGGTGATCAGATATATATTCCGAAGGGTCAATGAATCTGAACGGATTCCTCCTGCGGGAGCCTTTTCTCAGGAAAAAGTCCAGCCATTCCGGCCCTTCGAACCACCAGTGTCCGAAGAGTTCGGCATCAAAGGCAGCGGTAACAACCGGTTGTATCCCCAGCTTTTCATTGAGTGCCGCGATCTGCCGGTTCTTTGAGTCGACGAAGTGGCCGGCATGGATCATTGCTTTCTTTAATGCTTTTTTCGGCACGTATGGTTTTTTCTGCTCCGACCTGCCGGTTACCCGGTAATATTTGAGGCCTGTAAATGTCCTGACTCCGCCGGGGAGATAAGGACCGACATACTCCGTGTCCAGGTCGTACCCGATGTCACGGTAAAAATCCCTGTAATCGAAATCGCCGGGGTACCCCTCAATGGAACTCCAGATCTGCTTTGACGACTCTACGTCCCTGGAAAAAACAACGGCGCCGGACGGGGTTCTTAGCGGGGCATAGATGCTGAATTTGTGCCGCGGACGGGAGTTCAGGAGGCCGTGGCTATCGAGGAAAAAGTA
>JAJYLU010000110.1:5403-6524 GCA_021787505.1 Nitrospirota bacterium
CCAGCTCCGGCACAAAGCCGCATTCGGGAAGCCAGATCCCTCCCGGGTGTTTTCCGAAGGTCTTTCTGTAATGATCAATGCCGATGCGGATCTGCGCATCTGCAGCAGCCGGCGAGCTCATCAACGCGGGCAGATAGGCGTGAGTGGCGGCGCTGGCAATGACCCTGACCCTGCCGGAGTCGGCCAGGGCCCGGAACGCGGAGACCAGGTCTTTTCGATAAGCGTTCTTGAAGAGGTATTGTATATGAGAAAATCTCCTGAGATACATCTGCGCCAGCGGACCGAAGTCGTTGTCACGCCGGGTTCTGAAGACCTCCTTTTCCGCAAGATCCAGCAGGTCGTCAAGGTACCTTTCGTACCTCTTCATTAGCAGGTCGTCGGCAAGCATTTCGATAAGGGTGGGGGTGAGGGAAAGGGTTAACTTGAAATCCACGCGGTCGTTCAGAAGGCCGTCAAAGATATCGAGGAGGGGAAGGTACGTCTCGGTCATTGCCTCGTAGAGCCACCGTTCTTCGAGATGGTGTTCATGTTCCGGGTATCTGACATAGGGCAGGTGGGCGTGCAGCACGACCGAAAGATATCCGTCTGCTTCAGTTGTCGAATTCTTTCCCATACTCATGAAATAATACACGATGCGGGCTGCGAGAACAAGAAGGCGGCCGTTGCAAAAGTCGAAAAGAAACTGCACAATGTAACCGGCGGTATTAATGAATAATGTATATTTTCCTGAATAACAGAATAGTACCTGCATCCGAAGCGAACGTGTCGGTGTATGACCACGGGTTTCTTTACGGTGACGGCATTTATGAAACGATGCGTGCATACAAGGGCATTGTATTTATGCTCGGGAGGCACTTGGGGAGACTCTGACGTTCGGCCTCTCTGATACAACTCAGGCTGCCCGAAGGAAGATTCATCCAAGACGCGGTACATGAAACGCTCGCAGCAAACGGTCTTTCCGAGGCTTACGTCCGTATCACCCTTTCACGGGGCAGAGGCCCTATCGGGCTCGATCCCGCCCTCTGCGGGGACCCTACTTTTGTGGTGATAACGGAAAGATTCAGGGAGTACCCTGCCGCCTGTTATGAAAAAGGGATGAGGATCGTTTTTGCGCAGACGCG
>JAJYLU010000111.1 GCA_021787505.1 Nitrospirota bacterium
TCACGTTATGGGGTTGCAGTCAACTATTCCAACTCTTGTGCAGCCTAGGCCTGCTTACGCTGCGCTCGCAAACAAAGTTCAAATTTTATAAAAAAGAGGGTCGGGGACGAGATAGAGGATTTCTCTTTCGAGAGACGAAAGCAGCCTGTCTAGTAATAGCCTGAACTATAAGGTTAGTCATCACCTTTATTTCCAACATCAAGGTGAAATCTATGCAGGAACCGGTGATACACAGGTGCAAACAGAACGCCGACAAACGTAAGGAAAGCCACCCCGCTAAAAAGCGCGTAAAGTGCTGAAAAAACCTTGCCTCCATCGGTCTCCATCTTGTCTACCGGCCCCATGCCCGTCAGAATCATGGAGGCGTTAAGAAATGAATCAAGCCATTTCAGATTACCGAACACGTGATATCCAACAGTGCCGATGCCGATAGAAAGTGATAGAATCACAAGTGCAAACGCAAGGTACTGAATTTGTCTGGAGACAAACTCCTTACGGGGTTTCAGGGGTTCCTGATAATGCTCAAACATGCGTCATCCCTTTGTATAATAGCATCGCCGGGCCTTGGCCGGCACTACCCGGTGCACCTGATCACCCTTCTGTCCGTGACTATCATGCTGATCTTTATATCGTGAGGCTCGGACGGGATCGCACCGACGATTTGTTCCTCATAGGCAGGCGCGATGATCGGTATCTCTCTCTCGGGCGACGCAAGCAGCCTGTCATAATATCCTCCGCCGTATCCGATCCTGTTGCCGGCCATATCGAAACCCGCGCCGGGGATAACGACCGCGTCGACGTCATTCATTGCGATCGCCCTTTCTTCGGATATGACCGACGGTTCCGGAATCCCCATATATCCCGGCACAAGCTCTTCAAGGCCCTTTATCTCATAGAGAAGAAGGAGATGGTTCTCCCTGTCCACCTTCGGAAGTACTACGCGCTTGCCTTCAGCGAGAAGCGACTTCATCGGTTCGAGGGTGTCGACCTCGGACCTGAATGAGGCGAAGAAGAAGAGCATCTTCGCATTCCTGATCTCATCGACGGCCAGAAGGCGCTCCCGTATCAGCCTGTCCTTCGCCCTTCTTACCTCCGGCGGGATGGCGTCTCTTTTCTTCATAAGCTGCGCTCTGACTTCGCTCTTATCGCTCATGGCCTCGGCAAGCGCCTCACCCCGCCAGCATCTTCTCGATCGACGCCTTTATCGCCCTGATCTCCTCCACTGTGCGCGGAGCATAACCGAAGGGAGAGGCGCCCCTGATGTCCGCCTCCATCACCTCATTGCTGAAGGATATCGCCCCGGCGAGCTCCATATCTCCTATGCCCTTTCTGATAAACTCGAGGTCTTCCCCGCCGCGCACCTTGTTCGCCACCACAAACACGTTCTTCACCCCGAGCCCCTTTGCCAACTCCTTTACGACGCCGGCGGTCTGGATGCTCCGCTGGCCCGGTTCGACCACCACGATAAATGCGTCCACGGAATCCGCTGTGCCGCGCGTGAGATGTTCGATGCCTGCCTCCATGTCCACAATCACCACCTCGTCCCGTTCGACCACCAGATGCCTGAGGAGACGTCTGAGCAGAACGTTTTCAGGACAGTAGCACCCCGACGAGGCAGCCTTTGATTTGCCCATGATCAAAAGAGTGATGCCGTCGAGCCTGTAGCCCAATCCCTCGGGCAGGTCGTCCACCTTCGGGTTCAGCTTGAAGATCCCTCCCATGCCCCCCGGCTTCGTCCCCATGCGCTCCTCGATAAGTTCTCCTATCTCGGCGATCGGTCTGATCTTTTCCGCATCCTGACGGGACACCCCGAGAGCCGAGGCAAGGTTGGCGTCAGGGTCGGCATCCACCTCAATCACTTTTTTCCCCTCGGATGCATAAAGATGGCCCAATACCGACGCCAGAGTCGTCTTTCCCACCCCGCCTTTCCCTGTTACCGCAATTTTCATGTCATCTCCTGTCGTTCTTCTTCACCATACAGGTGCATACCAATTCGAAAAATCCAAGAAGAGGCGGATGTGATGAAAAAGGTCCATCATCTGAGACTCCACAAAGTCCTGACATGTTGAGAAATACCTGTTTCTGGATGTAACTCAAGGTTAAAACCGCGTTTACGTTAACCACAAATTATATCTGCCCGAATTTATGGACTTTTTCAGCATGTTCGCTCTTCCTTATGCAACACAAAGATACCATTCCGGCGTTTTGATATACTTTACCACCGCGAGAGATTCCCTGTCAAAGCCTATCCGTTTGATTTTTCAATGATTTTTGGGTTATTATTCCTGCATGGAAATCAAGAAACTTCTGGAAGATTCTGCCCGCTACCTGATGAATACGTATAACAGGTTCCCTATCGTCCTCAGAAAGGGACGGGGGATGAAGGTATGGAGTTCGGACGGCAAGGAGTACCTCGACTTCGTCGGTGGGATCGCGGTAAACTGCCTCGGCCACTGCCACCCCAAGGTAGTGGTTGCGCTGCAGAAACAGGCACAGCGGCTTATCCATGTTTCTAATTATTACCATATCGAGCCACAGATCAAGCTGGCGAAACTGCTCGTCGAAAACTCCTTCGCGGACAAGGTATTCTTTTGCAATTCAGGGGCCGAGGCGAACGAAGCGGCGATAAAGCTCTCCCGTCGTTATTTTCGCGAGCAGGTCGGCGTCAACCGCTTCAGGATCATCACCGCGCTGAATTCCTTCCACGGCAGAACTCTCGCAACCATGACGGCAACGGGCCAGGCCAAATTCCAGGCCGGCTTCGAGCCGCTCGTCCCGGGATTCACGCATGTCGAGTTCAACGACATAGACGCAATCGAGAAGGCGATCACGAAGGAGACCTGTGGGGTCATGATCGAACCGATCCAGGGCGAAGGCGGGGTAAAGGTCCCCGATCCGGATTACCTGCGTGACCTCCGCGAACTCTGCGACCGTCACGGCATTCTCCTCATCCTCGACGAGGTACAGACCGGTATAGGCCGGACCGGCAAGTTATTCGCCTATGAGCATTTCGGCATCACCCCGGACATCATGACGCTTGCGAAGGGACTGGGCGGGGGCGTACCGATCGGCGCAATGCTCGCGACCGACAAGGTCGCTGCCGGCTTCGAGCCGGGCACTCATGCAACCACCTTTGGCGGAAATCCCCTGGTCTGTGCGGCAGCGGTGGCGACGATGGAGGTCATCCTCGAAGACGGTTTTGTCCTCGACCAATGCCGGAGGATGGGAAAATATTTTCAGAAGAGACTCGAAGATCTGAAAAAGGAGTTTCCGAGCATCATCGCGGACATACGCGGAATGGGGCTGATGATAGGCATGGAACTGACCCGCGACGGCGGCCCTATCGTAAAATCCTGTATGGATAAAGGGCTGCTGATAAACTGCACTGCGGGGAACGTACTGAGATTCATACCTCCGCTGATTGTGACTGAAAAGGAGATCGACCATCTCATCGACGCGCTCGAACAGATCTTCGATCTCCTTTAACAGAGGAGAGAGGATGAAAAGAGATTTTCTTGCAGTATCGGACCTTACCCCGGACGAGATGGGCCGTCTTCTGCAACGCGCCGGAGAACTCAAGGCGGGCCGTGGCTCCGGTCAGTGTCCGCTCATCGGAAAAAGCATAGGGCTTCTCTTTGAGAAGCCCTCTACCCGCACGAGGATCTCGTTTGAGGTCGGGATATACCAGATGGGCGGCAACTCGATCACCATGAACCCCTCGGAAATGCAACTCGGCAGGGGTGAAACGATGCCGGACACCGCGCGGACGATTTCGCGGTATCTGGACGGGATCATGATACGCACCTTCTCCCATTCAACGCTCGTCCAATTCGCCGCAGCCGCCTCGATCCCGGTGATCAACGGACTCAGCGACCTCCACCACCCTTGCCAGGCCCTTGCTGACCTCATGACAATGAAGGAAAAAAAGGGGAAACTGAAGGGACTGAAGGTAGCGTTCGTCGGCGACGGCAATAACGTCTGCAACTCCCTTATCGAGGCCGCGTCGCTCATGGAGTTCAATCTCGTAATCGCCTGCCCCGAGGGCTTCGAACCTGGCGCCGACATACTCGAAAAGTCGAGGGCATCCGCAAAGAGCGAGATCGTTGTCCTGCGGGACCCGAAGGAGGCTGCGGGGATGGCTGATGCCGTCTACACCGACGTCTGGGTGAGCATGGGGCAGGAAGGACAGTCCGACGAAAAGAAACAGAGGCTCAGAGACTACCAGATCAACAACAGGCTTCTCGCCTGTTCGAAAAAGGACGTGATCGTACTGCACTGCCTGCCGGCACATCGCGGGGAAGAGATCACGGACGAGGTCATGGATGGCCCGCACAGTGTCGTGTTCGACCAGGCTGAAAACAGACTGCACGCCCAGAAGGCGCTGCTTGAAATGCTTCTCGTATAGACTTCAGCAAAGAGGCAACGAGGCCCGACACAAGGACAAGCCCTTGTCGCAGCAGAGGGCTGCAGTATATACTTTCGTAACCGGCGATGGTCCGGCGCGAGAAATTCGGCCCGGACTTTTCCGGAAACCTTGAGCTGAAGGGAACCGCATGAAGTTTTCACATATGCATTCTCTGAAAAAAGACGGCAGTCAGGACAACTCCCTGTCCGGAAAGAGCGCGAGCGAGAACCTTGGATAACATGCTTTCCGTCATACCCCTCGGGGGGGTCGAGGAGATCGGGATGAACATGACCGTGCTCGAATACGGGGACGACATGGTCGTGATCGACGCGGGGCTGATGTTCCCCGAGGAGGACATGCTCGGGATCGATTACGTCATCCCCGACTTCACCTATATACTCGAAAACAGGGATAAGGTAAAGGGGATCGTTCTCTCACACGGCCACGAGGACCACACCGGCGCCCTCCCCTTTCTCCTGAAGGAGCTGAACGTTCCGGTCTACGGTACGCCCCTGACGCTCGGACTTGTAAGAGAAAAACTGAAAGAGCATAACCTCGAACACGTCGAACTGAACTCGGTGCTGCCGAGGGAGGTCGTAACGCTCGGCGTATTCGAGATACAATTTATCAGGGTGACCCACAGCATCGTCGATGGTGTAGGGTTCGGGATCAAGACGCCCGTCGGGAGAATCGTACATACCGGCGACTTCAAACTCGACCCAACGCCCGTCGACGGACAGCTGATGGACTTCCATAAGTTCTCGGAATATGGTGAGGCCGGGACCGTCCTCCTCATGTCCGACAGCACCAACGCCGAAAAAGGCGGCTTCACCTTTTCCGAGAAAGAGGTGAGGAGGGCCTTCGAGGACATCTTCTCGACCGCAACTGGCAGGATCATCATCGCCACCTTCGCCTCGAACATCCACCGCATCCAGCAGGTGATCGACGTGGCGGCGATGTACGGGAGGAAGGTGATCCTCTCGGGCAAGAGCCTTGTCGCCAACGCCCAGATCGCGCTCGATCTCGGCTATCTCAGGATACCTGCGGACATGTGGGTTAGGCTCGACGAACTGAAGCGCCTCGCCGAAAACGAAGTCGTGATCATCACCACAGGCAGCCAGGGCGAGCCGATGAGCGTGCTCTCCAGGATCGCCACGGACGAACATAAAACTATCAAGGTGAAAGCCGGAGACGTCGTGATCCTATCGGCGAAAATGATCCCGGGCAACGAGCGGTCGATCGGCCGGATCATCAACCACCTCTTCAGGCGAGGCGCGAACGTGATCTACGAAAAGGTCTCGGAGATCCACGTCTCGGGTCATGCCTCGAAAGAGGAGCTGAAACTGATGCTGAACCTCGTGAAGCCGAAGTATTTCATGCCGGTCCACGGCGAATTCCGCCATAAGATCTACCACTCTCGTCTCGCCGAAAAAACGGGCGTCCCGAAAGAGAACATCTTTATCCTCGACGACGGCGAAGTCCTGGAGATTTCGGACAATACCGCGGCCAAGGGCGGCACAGTCACCTCCGGCCGGATCTATGTCGACGGCAAGGGCGTAGGGGACGTCGAAGACATGGTCTTGCGCGACAGGAGAAGACTCGCCCACGACGGCATTGTGCTGGTCCTCCTCGGCATCGAGAAAATCACCGGCGCCATCGTCTCCGGTCCGGACATCATATCGCGGGGATTCGTATTCGAGGACGCATCGCAGGACGTCATCAACGACGTGAAAGAACTCGTCATCAACAGCATGAAGGAGCTCGGCACCGAGGTCGTCGCGGACAAGTCCCTGATCCAGGCGAAAATCCGGTCGGTCCTGAAGAAGTATCTCAGGAACACGATGGAGAGAAAGCCGATGATCATGCCGATCATCTTCGAGGTGTAGCAAGACAGTCGCTGTATTGCGGGTGCTGCCGACCGATGAGAAAACCGTCGGGTTCGGCAGCGCCCGAACAACTGTCGCATAGTCGCGTACTATGCAGCCTTGCACAAGGTGTGCAACTGCGCCTGCATCTCTCCCGGAGGAAGCAGTGAATCCGGCGCCTCATACTTCTGCA
>JAJYLU010000112.1 GCA_021787505.1 Nitrospirota bacterium
CGTTTTTGCTCCACTCGTCTCGTTGCTGGCCGGCCTATCAGTGGCCCTTGTGAGGCTGATGGCGAAGGTTCCATTTGCAGCAGTGAAGTTGACCGCCTTCCCCCCGGCGCTCTGCATATTCTTTTATGCGGGTTTCATCCCCTATCTGGCATTTGGGAGGAAAAAGACACTTCTCCTGCTGCCCTTCGTCCCGATCTTCGTCTACGCCGTGATGCATGCCCTGGAGAAAAGGGAGTTGGCGGTGACCTTTCTGGATGTCGGGCAGGGTGATTCCGCCATCGTCGAGTTTCCAGACGGAAAGATCGTCGTGGTCGACACGGGCCGGACCGGGAGGGAGACCGCGGCGTTCCTTGATCACGAAGGGATACGGAGAGTCGATGCAGTCGTGCTGACCCATATCCATCCCGACCACTCGGGCGGGCTGCAGCGCATTCTCGAAAAATTCCGGGTGAAGGAGATATGGGACAACGGAAGGGTCGTGTATACACAGGAGACGGCCGGTCCGCGGCGGAGGACGCTTTCCAGGGGAGACGTGATTGAAGCAGGATATTGCTCGATCACGGTGCTCCATCCTTACCGGGAATTCTATACGGCAGATGGAAACGAATATGGGGAGGAAAACGATTCCTCTGTTGTAATGAGAGTCTCGGGAAAGAATAAAGCGTTTCTGTTCGGCGGCGACGTCGAGGATGAGGGTGAAGAGGACATCTCACACCTGAGGCCGTGGGTGCACGCGGATGTTCTGAAGGTGCCTCATCACGGCAGCAGGACGTCCGGGAACGAAGAGTTTCTTTCTGCGGTTGCCCCGGACGTGGCGGTCATATCGGTCGGCAGGGAAAATTCTTTCGGTCACCCGAGTCCGGAGATGCTGGGAATGCTTTCGGGAATGAAGGTCTTCAGGACCGACCGGGACGGGGCGGTCAAGATGACCGAAACAGACAGCGGCCTGATGATCAAAACCTATAAGGATTTTGTGCTGCGTGAGGCTGACAGCCCGCATACGGAATGGCACAATTACCGGAGGCTTTTTTCGAGGTGGTGACCGCCTTCAGAATCTGAAACCGCGGCCTGAACGTCTATAATTTTAGTTACGGCATTTCAATTCCCTCATGTGCTGCAATACTTCGCCGGTGTCCGGCATATGCTCGCCTTTGCGAAGATATGCGTCCCAGTATTTACATGCCTCGCCCCATCTGGCAAGATTTTCGAGAGCAAGGGCAGCGTTGTAGTACGGTTCGGGTGTATCGGGTTTCACTGAAATAGCGGAGTTGAAATAGTCGAAAGCCTTTTCATATTCCTTTTTTGCAAAGTATATCTCGCCCGTCGTGTTATAGACAGTATCATTCTTCGGGGAGAGTTCCGCCGCACGGGAGATAGAGAGGAGAGCACTGTCGTACTCTTTTTTCCGAAGCGCGTCAACCGCCAATGTGTTCAACGCTTTTGTATATCCGTCTCTGGCAGCCATGTTGACGGGATCCAGTTGAAGCGCCCGCTGGAACAGCGGAACAGCATCGAGAAGTCTTCCCTCCTTCAGCATGGCATCTCCGAGAGAATCGTATGCGACAGAGAAGTTTTGTTCGAATTTAATCTCGTGGCTCCATAATGTCTTCGCATCTTTCCAGACCTTAATTTGCCTCGTCGTGGCGTATGATAGACAGACACATAACACGGCGACAATCGAAATGGACACTCCCCGGATAACGGAGGGCCGTCTGACGGCCCGACTCACTCTCTTATCGAGAAGTGCTATCCCGATCCCGAAGAGAAGAAAAGGCCCGATACTCGGCAAGTAGGTATACCTGTCCGCCATGAGTTGGTCCCCGACCTTAACGACTCCAAGTACAGGGAGCAGGGTCACGATGTAGTATAGCCAGATTGCAGCCCATGTCCGCTGTCTTCTTGAAATGAGTAGACAAAAAATCGTTATGACGGCGACAAGGAGAAGAGGGGCCAGGAATTTCATCGAAAGGAGAGATACATTTTTGGGGTAAGGATAAAAGGGTATCAGCTCGACAGGCATTAACATCTTGGCAAGATATGAACAAATCACGTAAAAACTTGTGGTAATTCGACTCGTAAGTGGATATACAAGTGAATTTAACGGCATGAGTATTCCCTGTGTGGAGTTTTGGGACTTCAGCGTAATAATGGAAGAACCGATGCTTAAAACCAAGAAAGGGATTTTTTCGAGCACGACTATTCTTACGTTAGTCTTGGTGAGTCTTCCGAATGGATACCAGTCCAATATCAGCAACACAAATGGAAGCGCTACCGCCATCGGTTTGCTGAGCAGCGCAAGGAAGAAGAAAATAAGGCTTGCCATATATTTACCGCTGAAAACTTCCGCAGGAAATGACGCACTTGCCTTTTTCTCGGAGATACAAGAAACATACTCGATGTATGAAAAGATACTGAGAAGAAAAAAGAATGCACACAGGACATCTTTTCTCTCGGATACCCAGGCAACGGATTCCACATGCAGGGGATGAATGCCAAACAGCAGGCCCGCCGTCATCGCTGAAAGATATACGGCTCCGTTCGATGTTCCTCCCCCGGTTTCCGGACGCGGCGCCTGAAGAGTGTCCGAACGCTCAAATAATCGGAGTGCAACGACTGTCACCAGGAAGGCGTTCAGACAATGTAAAACGATGCTTGACAGGTGATGCCCGACAGGGTTCAGTCCCCACAGAGCATAGTCAAGTGCGTGCGATATCCATGTGAGCGGATGCCAATTGCTTGTGTAGAATTCGAAAAAGGCCCATCTGAAAAAATCTGCACCAATGGATTGTATATGAGGATTCTCGAAGACATACTTGCCGTCGTCCCAGTTGACAAATCCATTCTGCAGGGCCGGGAGATATACGAAAAACGTAATCAGGGAAACGGTGGTTGCCGCAAGATACCGGCGCGGCCCGCTCACGTGGTTGCCGTTCCGCGGTAATTCTTTAGAACGGCTATGGATGCCAAGGCAGTCCTGATAACCAGTCTACCTTTTTTGGGGGAGGCTTTTTCAACGCGCGGGCCACCCTCATATTCCCGTAAAGTGAGGTCTGCCGAGTGCCTTGGCGGCTTCCTTCGCGAAGTAAGTGAGGATCATATCCGCGCCGGCCCTCTTGATGGACGTCAGCACTTCCAGCATGGCGCGTGTTTCATCGATCCAGCCGAGTTTGGCGGCGGCTTTGATGACCGAATACTCCCCGCTCACGTTATATGCGGCCACCGGCAGGTCGAAATTCTCCCTTACGTCCGATATGACGTCGAGATAAGTCATCGCCGGTTTTACCATCACGATATCGGCGCCTTCGTCAATATCGAGTGCTACCTCCCTGAGGGCCTCCCGTCTGTTGGCCGGGTCCATCTGATAGGACCGCCTGTCGCCAAACTGGGGGGTCGATTCCGCAGCCTCGCGGAACGGACCGTAAAAGGCCGATGCGTATTTCGCCGCGTAACTCATGATCGGCGTTTCGGAAAACCCCTCCCCGTCGAGAGCGGCGCGTATTGCGCCCACCCTGCCGTCCATCATGTCCGAAGGCGCAACCATGTCGGCGCCGGCCGTTGCGTGCGATACCGCCTCCTTCGCGAGAAGTTCGAGCGTGGCATCGTTCTTCACGTCGCCGCCTTCGATGATCCCGCAGTGGCCGTGGCTTGTATACTCGCACATACAGACATCGGTGATCACATAGAGTTCGGGGAGCTTATGCTTGATCTCCCTGATCGCCTTCTGGACAACGCCATGGGGGTCGTATGCCCCGGAGCCGATCTCGTCCTTCTTCTCCGGAATGCCGAAAAGCAGGACAGAAGGTATTCCGAGTGAGTAGACTTCCTTTGCATGCCGGACGATCATGTCGACCGACTCCTGAAAACACCCCGGCATCGACTTTATTTCTTTGCGGACCTTTTTCCCGAAGGTGACGAAAAGGGGGTAGATGAAGTCATCAGGAGAAAGTGAGGTCTCCCTCACCATCCTCCTGATGATCTCGCTTTTTCTGAGTCTTCTCGGTCTGTGAGAGGGGAACATTTTAGGTATGACCGGGCGTCTATCCGCAGGAGCTGCAGCCGGAGCCCGAACCGCAGGAAGGCGCTTCGCCTCCGTTGATCACGAAACCCTCGCCCTGCTCGGACTTTATGTAGTCGATCTCCTTGTTGCTGAGGCTCTCATACGCGTCTTTTGCGACGAAGACCCTGAGCCCGTTTTTTTCTACGGTCTCATCGCCCTCATTCGCATTTTCGTCTATGTCCATGCCATAGCTCGGCCCGCAGCAGCCCGCGCCGTGGATAAATACCCTCAGGCCCCAGCCTTCCTTACCTTCGGCTTTCAAAATCTCCTTCGCCTTTTCGGCGGCAGTATCAGATACTTTTAACACGGTAAACCTCCACAATTTTTGATGTTTTAGCTTACGTGAAAAACCGCTGAAAAAGCAAGCATAACGAGTCTGGGCGGCCTTCCTTCTCACTTTATCCCACCGCACCTTCACCCCGCTGGCCCGTCCGTATCCTTACGACGTCTTCGACGTGACTTACGAATATTTTCCCGTCGCCTATCTTCCCGGTCCTCGCCGTCTTTTCGATGATCCCTATTGCCGCGTCGGAGAGGTTGTCGGGGACGATGATCTCTACCTTGATCTTCGGGATGAAGTCGACCACGTATTCAGCGCCCCGGTAGAGTTCGGTATGTCCCTTCTGTCTCCCGAACCCTTTTACTTCGTTGATTGTCATCCCCTGAATGCCGATGTTGCTGAGTGCGTCCTTCACCTCGTCGAGCTTGAACGGCTTTATGATCGCCTCTATCTTTTTCATGATGCCTCCTTACGATACTTCGCTGAAACGTACGAGTTTTGAGTATTCGCAGAGCGTCGACATCGCCAGGCTCTTCGTGACGATACCCTCTTCCTCAACCGCCGCGATCGGATTCAGCCCCCCCACCACGACGATTCCCGCCTTGTCGGTGCCCACCGGCATTTCAAGGAGGGGCCGGTTCGGACTCCCTATCGCGAGTATCCCGCCCAGCCCTTTTTCCTGCATCTTCATTTTCAGTTCCCCGGCCCGGTCGACGCAGACTGCGGGTATCTCCCTGAAGCTCGCGAGGATCTTGCCGGAGTTGTGGGCGACCGCGCTCCTTACATCGGTCATACTGCTCCTGATAAAGATCTCCAGCGGGTCGAGAGAAGAGCCGTCGTAACTGATCAGCGCCAGGAACCTCGACGGTTCCCCGCCCTGCACCTGGAGCACGCCGCCGAACCGGGAGGTGACGGGGACACCCGCCTTGAGCAGGATGCTGTTTATCGTGACGCTGCAGACTGTGCCGAAGCCCACGTGGCCGGCCGGCACCGGCACGTCGCCGATGGACTCGCCGCTTCTTGCGGTAATGACCCTGTCGCTCATGTTGAAGACCGAAGAGAACGCGCCCTTCATCACCTTCAGGGCAGGCGCAAACCGGTCTTCGGGGAAAAATGTCACGTTTAGGATGATCTTTCCTTTCCTGGTCTCGATGTCGAAGTCGCTCAGATAAGAGAGGGTCTCTATTTTATTGATTACGAAGCCGACCTTCTCTGAAACAAGCGACTGGGAAAGCTCCTCCCGGCCCTTCTGCGTGATCCGTCTGCCCTCTTTCCCCAAGACCCTGGTGTAGCCTTTTTCGTCGAGGATTCGGAGATGGTAGCGGACGGTCCGCTCGGCCAGTTCGATGCCGTGCGCCGTAAGTCTCCTGGCGATTTCCCTGGAGCCGGTTATCTTGTCGTGCCGTGCGTCAAGGACCTTAAGGATCGAAATCATCGTCTTGTTCATTCCCCGCTCCTTGTAAGAGGGAGACGGCGTTGCCGTCTCCCTCCCCGTGATCATATTTTGCCGAAGAGGATATTCTTCGCTTCCTTGACGTCTGAGTCCATCACATACGGAATGCCCGTCACTTCCGTGGCGTTCTGCGTAAGGGAAACGAGGTCAGCCCTCTCGATATGCTCGACGCCGAATTTTCTGGCGCCGGCCATGAGTTGCTGGAGTCCGAGCTGCAGCCTGTCGCAGAAGGTATACATTCCGAGGGCGCCGGCAGGTATCTCGCTGTAGCGGTTGCCAAACTTCGACTTGAGCGTCTCCGCGCTGACAAAGATCGTTTCGAGACTCTCTCCGTGCTTTTTGATTTCCGGCGGGAGCTTGTTTTCGGAGAGCCATCTGTCGATGTTCTTTCCGACCATCGCCGGGACCATCGTCGCCCTTCCCATGCAGACCGCCTTGAAATATGGTGCGCCGAGCGCGAGGGCCTTGAAGATGTGGTCTTCGAGGGAGAAGCCGCCCGCGATCGCCAGATCGGGGACGTATTTCCCTTTTGCCCTCAGCTCCTTCGCAAACCGGTACGCGATCGACTGAAGGTAGAGCGTCGGGATTCCCCATTCGTTCATCATGCGCCAGGGGCTCATTCCAGTGCCGCCGCCTGCTCCGTCTATC
>JAJYLU010000113.1 GCA_021787505.1 Nitrospirota bacterium
GAGTGGGTGAAGTCATTATGGGAAAAGGCGGCTATCGAGATACGCGTAAAATAGCATTTCTTCTTCCGTCGCTCGTGGCGGTCATCGCCTTATGGACGGGTTCCGGTTCCTGCGGTACGGAGGGCGAAGCAGAACTTTTCGGGAGGGCCTACGGGTATTACCTTGATTATCAGCCCGGGGCGGCGGCTTCCGCATTCAGTCTATTTCTCGAAAAATTCGGAAAAAGCCCGGCCAGGGATGCCGCCCTCTTCTGGCAGGCGAAATCGCTTGCCTTGACCGGCAGGAAGGAAGAGGCGGGAAAGATTTTTGCCAGTATCAGAGAGGAGTACCCGGAGAGCGCCTTCGGAGAGTTTGCTCGGAAGGAACTCGAAGCTCTTTCCGTGCACGAGACTCGGGAGGGAGGCGCGGATAACGGGGCCAAAGGGCAGACAAAAAGGGACGGCAGGGAGCAGGGCTGTGAAGGACTGAGGGCCGATACGGAGAAGTACGCCGCCGAGGTGGAGGAACTATCCGGCCGCCTGCGAGAGAGTGAGGCGAAGGCCGCAGGGCTGGCAGTGGAAAAAGACAACGTGGCAGCTGAAGTAAGGAAGGCGCGGAGAGAAAGGGATGAAACGGTTACCGCGCTGAGGGACGCGGAGCTGAAACTGCCGGAAGTCAATGACGTTGCAATCCGTCTCAGAGAAAGGGAAAAGTTCCAGAGGGAGCAGGACGAATACATAAAGAAGCTTAAGGAAGAGATGCGCGCCCTGACAAAGGGCATGAAAGAGAGGGACGGGAAACTTTCTGAGACCGAAAAGACGATCGCTCTGCTTCGGGAGCAACTGGCCGCGGGAGGCTATGCACAAAAGAAGGCTGAAGACAGACGGGCGGAGCGGGACAACGAGGATATCCGGAAACTCAAGAAGGCGTCCGAAGACTCAGCGCGCGAGATTGAGGCGCTTACGAAAAAACTGCAGGCCCAGGAGAGGGCGCTTGCCGAGAGGGAAGATGCAGCGAAGCGGCTGACCGCCGAGAAAAAAATGTATGAAGAGAATCTCGGAAAATACGAGGCTGCGACGAACGAATTGAAGAGAATGAGAGACGAGTATGAGAAGTTGAAGGCCCGCAGTGCTGTACATGTGGCGTCTGCGGCACGGGAGGATACGGGTGTAGCGGCCGAAAAACTGAAAGAACAATTTGCGGACCTGAAACAGGCGCATGAAGCACTGCTCGAGCGGGATCGCGGACTGGAGTCGGAGATTGAGGCCTTGAAAGAACGAATGGGCCGGTACGAGACGCCGGTGGTGAAGATTAGGGAGAAGGCGTATAGCATGATGGAGATCGCAGACCACAGCCGGTTCGCTTCGGCGGTACTGTCGAAAATAGGCGCCTCTCCTTCCTGGAGAAAGGGAGATGTATATGAGGATTTTATTACCGAGCGGCTGCTCCTGGGGAAGGCAAGCGACGGTGACATGAGCAAGGCGAATGACGAGGTTCAAAAGCTGGCGGGTAAGTATTCCCTCGACGGGGATGAAACGCAGTATCTTATGGAATATCTGGCTATTGAAGAGCTGCTCAGAAAGAAAAAAGAGGGCGGAGTGGTGGACGAGGGCGCGGTACGACACTATTATGAGGATAACAAAAATGATTATCTGGAGAAGAAAGAGGCCCGTACCATCAGCTACCTCGTGATGAAATACCACAGGGGAGAAAAACTCGGGAGCGTAGCGCTGGTGTCCGGGCTTCAGCGTGAAGCGGGGAAGGGAAAATCCTTTGAAGAGATCGCGAGGTCGCGGCCCGGCACGGTATCGCTAAAGCGCGTAGGACTCGAAGAGCTTCCCGCGTGGATAGCGGAGAAGATAAGGATGCTGAGGGACGGGGAAATCAGCAGTATATTTACCGAAAACCAGTTTATCTTGCTCAAGATGCAGGTGAAAGGCCCTGTCTATCGTAAGTACGAAGACGTAAGGGAGGAGATCAGAAAAAAGCTTTCCCCGAAGGGGGAAAGTCCCGTTGACATCGAAACGTGGCTCCGGGAACTCAGGAAAGAGGCGGTCGAAATCAGATGACGGTGATTTATTTTTCCCCTTTCCGCAGCCGCGATTTCCTGAATTCCTCAGCAAAGAAAAGCAAAAAGGCGAAAGGCAGAAGGACAAGCCATATGTGCAATGAGAGGGGAGAGGTTGAAAATATACTGTTGCCCCAGGGAGTATAGACGATGAATAGCTGAAGGCAGAGTTCAAAGCCTATACCCATGAAGATCATCCGATTCGTGAATAGTCCCAACCTCAGCACAGATTCTTTCGATGACCTGCACGCAAAGACATTGCCCGCCTGTGTTATCACGATAGCGGTCAGGCAGGCTGTTGTGGCCTGCATATAGAGGATATTGTTACGCTGAAGCATGGTCCCCCAGTTCCAGCCCCCCGCATACATCACGTAGAAAAACCCGAACATGCATGCCACTGCCTCGATAGGACCGAGGAAGAGATAAGCACGGGAAATGACTGAAAAATCAAGGAGTCTTTTATCCATGCTTCTTGGCTGCTGCTTCATAACAGAAGGCGTTGGCTTTTCCGTGCCGAGCCCGAGAGCAGGTAGCATGTCCGTGCCGAGGTCGACTGCCAGGATTTGCATGATTGTAAGCGGCAGGGGAATCCTCAGCAGGATATAGGCAAGATAGGGCACTGCCTCCGGTATGTTTGATGCGAATATATAGGTGATGAACTTTCTGATGTTCTCATACACGGCCCTCCCTTCCTCAACCGCATTGACGATGGTGGCAAAGTTGTCGTCAAGGAGTATCATGTCAGCAGCCTCTTTTGCAACATCAGTTCCGGATATCCCCATGGATATACCGATATCTGCCTTCTTAAGAGCAGGGGCATCATTTACGCCGTCACCCGTCACGGCGACCCTCTCCCCTTCTTCCTTCAGGACTGAGACGACCCTCATCTTGTGCTTTGGTGTCATGCGTGCGAAGATGATCTCCTTTTCGGAGAGCTTTTTCCTGAGTTCCCGGTCGCTCATATTCACGAAGTCGGCCCCTTCGATCACCACAGGCTCTCTCTTCACAAGGGCTATTTCGCGCGCTATGGCAACTGCCGTCCAGCTGCCGTCACCGGTGATCATGATTACCTTGATGCCAGCGTCATGACATTTTTCGATCGCATCACGCACTTCAGGACGCGGCGGGTCTTCCAGCCCGATCAGTCCGGCGAAAACGAGATCAGTTTCAAGAGAATGGGGATCAGGGACCGGGGATCGGGAAATATCTTTTTCATGCCCCTCTTGTCTTTTGTCCTTTGCTCCCTGCCCTTTGCTTTCCTTATACGCAAACGCCAGCACTCTTAATCCCATATCCATCAGCTGGCGGCAGGCCTCCGTTGCCTTCTGTCTGAAGGCATTGTCCATCTGCTGCTCAGTTCCGTTCGCCAGGGATCTGCAGCATAAGGGAAGGATGCCTTCCATGGCGCCCTTGGTAAAGACATATTCCCTGTCCGCAACCCTATTCAGGGTCGTCATCCTCTTCCGGTCGGCGTCAAAGGGGATTTCTGAGATGCGCTTTGCCCCGGAGTCGCCGATACGCTCTCTCGCAAGCTTCAGGAGTGCTGTTTCGGTCGGGTCGCCTCTGTATTCATTGTCGGCAAAACGGGCATTATTGCACAGAAGCGCTGTCTGCATAAGCATATCGCCGGCCTGCGGACCATGATCTTTTGCATCAATGACCTGATCGTCTTTCCATATTTTTGCTGCAGTCATTCTGTTTTGGGTTAGCGTGCCCGTCTTGTCAGTGCAGACGACGGTTACACAACCCAGTGTCTCTACAGAGGATAGGTTCTTGATCAGGGCCTTCCGCTTTCCCATTCTCTGGGATGCCATCGCAAGGGAAAGGGTGACTGTCGGCAACATTCCCTCAGGGATGAGTGCCACAGTGATGCCGATGGCAAAGATGAAATTGTCCCAGAAGCTCCTCCCGATAAAGAAGCCGAGGCCAAAGAAGAATATGCCTACCAATGCCGCGATGGTCGCCACAAGGCGTGTTGCCTTTACGATCTCTTTCTGGAGGGGGCTAAGGCCTGGTTCGACTGCGCTGGTCAGATGGGCTATCCTGCCGAACTCGGTCCCCATGCCGGTTGCAAAGACGAGCGCCTTCCCGGACCCGCTCGTTACTGTCGTGCCCGCAAAGACAATATTGGGACTTTCCAGTAGCTCGCCCTCCGAAGGCATATGGTCCCTGAGCCTGGCTTCCGACTCGCCAGTAAGGGATGCATTATTCACCTTCATCATGGAGCTTTCCAGCAGCCGCGCGTCGGCGGGTATCATGTCGCCTTCGGCAAGCAGGATGATGTCACCCGGTACTACTTCTCGCGAATGGACACTGTTTTCCCTCCCCTCCCTTACGATCCGCGCACAAAAGGGCAGGAGTTTTTTCAGGGCCTCGAGTGCCTTTTCTGCGCGGTATTCCTGGATAAAGGTGAAGATCGCATTGATGAAGATGACGCCGATGATCGCAAAACCGAGTCTGGACATGCCTTCTCCCGGATGAAGATAGGCCGAGAGAAACGAAAGGCCTGCGCCTATCCAGAGCAATATTGCCAGAAAATGAGTGAACTGCCCCAGGAACCGCATGAAGAGGGGCGTCCTGGCTACGGCACTGATTTCGTTGAACCCGCTCTCTGAAAGTCTCTTCGCGGCCTCGGCATCTGAAAGACCGTTCTCTGAGCTTACCAGCTGCCTGAGGGCATCCTCCTTAGAAAGACTGTTAATCTTCATGCCGCGGCTTCAGGATGATGAGGTCGCAGGGTGTTTCCCTCAGGACTTCCTCAACAGGGCTGCCTTTTATCAGGGTTGTCAGCAGGCTCCTTTCGCTTGCACCCATGATGATCAGGTCGTGCCTTTTTGCTGCGGCCTCAATGGTGATGCTCCTCGCTGTTTTACCGGGCAAGAGCCTTCCTTCATGTTCGATCTCGTATTTTCTCAGATACTCCATGAATCCGGAGACTCCCTCGGGAAGCCTTTTTTCCCATTCATACGGGGTGAGATGTATTTCGCCATGAAAAAAACTTGTGATAGGTTTTATGGCATGAAATGCGACCACCTTTGCGTTACAGCACTCGGCCATCTTTGCGGTGAACCATGCTCTTTCTCTCACCTGGCTGATCCTCGCCTTGAGAGGGACAAGTATCTTTGTCGGCCGCATCTTTCCCATATGGACCACTCTCGCGAGGGCAACTGAGCAGGGGAGTTTCAGGGAAAGGCTGCGTGCGACGGTGCCGGCATAAAATCTCCGCTCGACATCTTCTCTGCGGGTCGCAGCAAATACGATATCAATCCTTTCATTTCGGACAATGGCCGCGATTTCTTCTACCGCCAGGCCGGTTCTGGTTATGCTCTCGGCCTTGATTCCCGTCTTCTCCGCCTCGACGAAGAGCCTTTTCATCGCCTCCTGCGCATGGTCGAAGACGGCCGGGGGAGTGTCTTTGTCCGTTACAAAGCAGAGGTAGAACTTTGCGCCGCAGACGCGTGCAAGGTGAAGGGCATACCGTGCGGCGACCTCGGAATTGAGATGCTCGTTGACCGCAGCGAGGATTCTCCCGTACATGGTTAATTACAAGGTATCACCTGCGGCACGGGAAAGCAACGGAATCTAAATGATCTTCCTTCAGGGGATTTCGGGGCGATTCGGCAGGGCGCCTTGCAATCTTTCCTTCAGCCTCGTATAGCGCATTTTGGGTTTATCATTTCTGATTGCGATCCCGAGTGCTTTTTTGGTGCCGATGAGGACAACCAGCTTTTTCCCGCGGGTGATAGCCGTGTAAAGGAGGTTCCTCTGGAGCATCATATAGTGCTGGGTGAGAAGCGGCATTACGACCGCCGGGTATTCGCTCCCCTGCGATTTATGGACCGAGACCGCATAGGCGAGCACTATCTCGTCGAGTTCCGCAAAATCGTACTGTACCACTTTCCCGTCGTAGTCCACCGTAAGTTCCTGGTCTTCACCGTCGATCGAAATTATCCTCCCGATGTCGCCGTTATAGATGTCCTTGTCGTAATTGTTTCGTATCTGCATTACCTTGTCGCCTCTCCTTAATGCTTTCCCCCCCCTGAGCAGTTCCTCCCCGGAGGGGTTCAGGTGCTTCTGCAGTTCGACGTTCAGATTCATCGCTCCTACCACTCCCCGGTGCATTGGGGCCAGCACCTGTACGTCCCGTATCGGATCGAAGCCGAATTTTTCAGGTATCTTTTCCCCGCACATATTCAGAATCATCCTGCAGACTTCCTCCGGGTCGTCCAGTTCGATAAAGTAAAAATCCTGCGGGACCTCTCTCTTTGAGGAAAGGAAGGGGAAATCGCCGCGGTTTATCCTGTGGGCGTTGACGATGATAAGGCTCTCCCCGGATTGTCTGAATATCTCGTCCAGTTGGACCGTAGAAACCCGTCG
>JAJYLU010000114.1 GCA_021787505.1 Nitrospirota bacterium
AGGGAGCGGCGCATCCGTGAGCGGGTGGTGGTCTATCACTATATCGCACCGCGGCAGGTTGAAGTCTTTGAAGAAGTGGGGCTGGGAGTCAACGATCGCTATAACATCAGACTGGGCGGTCTCTTCCTCGCTGACCGGGAATGCAGGTATCTTCAGGCGTCTTATCATGGAGGCGTTTTCAGGCCTCCCGATTGCCCCTGTAAAGCCTATGCTGACGGAACACTTATTTGTCTCGAGTATTTTTTTCAGAGCGAGCGCGCTTGCAAGCGCGTCCGGGTCTGGGTTTGCATATATTACGATGCAAACGTCCTTAGCGCCGTCGCATACCTTCCTCAAGCGCTCAAGCCTCTGTCGAACTTTGTCCTTTTCCTCCATGTCTTAGACTCTTGTAGTTATCAATTAATTGATAGCACATTAACAGACGCTTGCAAGAAAAATATTCCAATGGGTTTCGGCATATGATTCGGGACCTCTCTTTTTGACCTCGCAGCAGCAGATCTGATAATATATGCGGAGTAGCGCAACAATTTAATAAGGAGATTGAATGATGGGAAAGATAGCGGTTGTAGTCTCTCTATTTGCGGTCTTGTTCTTTTCGGCTGGATGCCAGGGAGGTCCGGGAAATGCCCCTGCGCCCCGGAGCAATGCTGAAATCAGCCAAGCCATAAGCTCCGGCAAAAAAACCGTCGTATTTTTCATGAACCCTGCCGGCATTCCGTGCGGACAACAGAACGAAATCCTGAAGAAGCTCTATCAAGACAGGGGCGGCAACTTTAACGTCGCCTATGCAAGCGCGATAAGGCCCGAAGACGAGAAGGCGTTCTATGACTACGGCATACGGAGCCTGCCTTCTCTCGTGCTCGTTGACAGCAGCGGCAACATCAGCCGTCACTTCCCGCCCGGGATACAGTCCTACGAGACGCTCGCGCAAGCACTCGACAGCGTGCGATAGTGGACCTCGGCGCCGCGAATATCTTTCTGGCGGTGGGCGGCGGCCTGGCAAGCGTGCTTTCTCCCTGCGTGCTCCCGGTCGTCCCCGTCATTGTTGCCGGCGCGGAGGCCCGCGACCGTCTCCGGCCGTTGCTCGTCGTCCTCGGGCTTTCGATCACATTCATGGCCATGGGCGCCGTCTCATCGCTCTTCGGAGCGCTTCTTGCAGGCCGCACGCGGTACATCGAACAGGCCGGCGGCCTGATCATCCTCGTCATGGGGCTCATGCTCATTTTGGACATAAACATCTTCAAACGTCTCTACCGGCTCTCGAACATACAGGTAAACTCGGAGGGCCGTTTCGGAGGCCTCGTTCTCGGCATGGCCCTGGGGCTGGTATGGGTCCCATGCGTGGGGCCGGTACTGTCCGGCATCCTTGCCATGGTCGGCACGAGCGGCCGCCTTGCGCGCGGTATCGTCCTGCTGGGTTTTTATTCCTTCGGTTTTGCCGCACCAATGCTTGCCGTAGCATACTCCTCCCATACGATCCAGCGCAGACTCAGGAAGGTGACGGGACATGAGAAACTCCTCCGTTATCTCGCTGGCGGCGTCCTTTTCGCCTTCGGCCTTTATGCTGTGTTCATAGGCAATTTTGCCTTTTAGTATTCCCTGAGGCCCGCTTTCCGCCGCTGCTGGTATAATGTGAGAAAAAAGAGCTCTGCCCGAACAGGAGGTGCAATGAGCAGATTATTTACGCCTTTTTCTTTGGGACCGGTAGAGTTGCCGAACCGTGTAGTCGTCTCTCCCATGTGTCAGTACAGTGCAAATGACGGCGTCCCCGGAGACTGGCATCTCCACCATCTGATGCAGTTCGGCTATTCGGGAGCAGGGCTCGTAATGGTCGAAGCCACCGGGGTCGAGCGCCGCGGCAGGATCACGCACGGGTGTCTTGGACTGTATTCCGATGACTGCGAAGCTGCCCTCTCCCGGATCATCAATTCGGTGAGACGTGTATCGGGATCTACGCGCTTCGGCATCCAGCTTGCCCATGCCGGACGGAAGGCGTCCGCCAATGTCCCGTGGGTGAACGCAGGGGCACCTCTCGGGGACGGCGAAGATCCCTGGAAGACGGTCGGGCCGTCGGCCGTTCCCTTCGGGGAGGGATGGCACATTCCCGAGGCCTTGGATGAAAAGGGCATCGAAAGGACCACTGCTGCGTTTGTCGACGCTGCCCTAAGGGCCGCAAGAATCGGGTTCGACGTGGTGGAGGTGCATGCCGCACACGGATATCTCCTCCATGAATTCCTTTCTCCTCTGTCCAATTTTCGTCAGGACTCTTACGGCGGCAGCCTCGAAAGCAGGATGAGGTTTCCCCTGAATATCGTGAGGGCGGTACGTGCGGCGGTGCCGCGCGAGGTAGTAGTGGGGGCCCGGATAACTGGAAGCGACTGGGACGAAAAAGGACTCGGGCCGGAAGACGCGGTCCTGTTCGCACGCGAACTGAAGTCATTGGGAGCCGGGTATGTCTGCGTCTCTTCTGGCGGGATACTGCCCTCGATCCGGGTCCCTTCAACTCCGGGATATAATGTGCCGATTGCTGCAAAAGTAAAGGGCGAGGCGGGCGTCCCCGTCCGCGCTGTCGGCATGATCGTCACACCGGAACAGGCCGAAGAGGTCGTCGCGGCCGGCAAGGCAGACCTGGTCTGTATGGCCCGCGCCTTCCTGGATAATCCGCGGTGGGTCTGGCACGCCGCTGAACTGCTCGGGGCTTCCGCGCACTACCCCCTCCAATATGCGAGGGCGAAGCGTTCTCTGTGGCCGGGAGCCGAGATCGCAAGACCCTTCAAACCGGGGAATCATGACTGATACCGGAAATTTCACGGCGCTGTATGAGCTGGAGAACAGGAGAATCTGCCGGAGTCCGTTCAGAACGCATGCAAGCCGTTTCCTCTCTCTGCACTGAAAAATTAAGGGCAGGCCCGGGGATCGGGGATAGGCCTGCCCATGGGGATCGAAGGTAAGTTCAATAATGGGGATCATTGGAGGGTCTTACCTTCACAAATATAGTACCATACCCCTTTGCGATTTGCCAACAGACGGCTTCTCCCCACTATCCATTCAGGAGGGACGATAACTCAACTTTCCCGATCTTCCCCTCTCATGATAAAGTGTCGGCCCTGATGCCAAAGGAATAATAACCTAAACTTGTAAGTTGAGAGTTACTTTATTTTTTAAATTTCACCTTTATTTTTTTATAATTTTTTGTTAAGTTTGAGTTTGTGGAAAAGGGGCTTAGAGAACTCAGGATATCTGCCGGCATGGAAATCGACGATATCTCAAGAAGAACCGGGATAACCCGAAGATACCTGACTGCTATTGAAAATGGAGACTTTGAGGCTCTTCCGGGCGACATCTACGCTAGAGGTTATATCAGGGAATATGCAAAATGTCTCAGCATTCCCTCTACAGAGGCGCTACAAGAATATGAAGCGTACCTGCAAAGAAAGGGTCGCGACGAGAAGAAGTCGGCCGCAGGAGAAGTCAGGAAAAGCAGCTTTTTGCTTAAATTGGAACGTTTCTTTTACCACAAACAGGGACCGCAGGCAGGTCATCAGGGACAACCCTGCCAATAGTACGCTCCGCCGTCGTGAAAAAGAAAGGGGAGAGGCCGTTCTTGGGCAGCCTCTCCCCTTTCTTATGGATTATCCGGTGTAAACTCCCCTAAGCTCAGACGGCCTGATTCTGAGAGATGGTGGCGATTCCATCCACCCCTCCTTCTTCATGCGCGTGGACGGCTGATCCGCCGGGGAATATCTGCAGGTTGTACGCGCGTTCGCCATGTATGCTCTCATCGAGGCCGGTCATCTCGGCCTCTTCATCCACCCGGAGACCAACAACTGCCTTGACGACCATAAAAACAATGAAGGTCACAGTTACGGTATAGACAACGGTGACGCCCACGGCGATACACTGTGTAAGAAGCTGGCCGGGATTGCCGTAGAGGAGACCCCTTCCGGCCGCGTTTATCGAGGGGTCGGCAAAAACACCCGTAAGGATGGCGCCGAGTGTACCGGCCACACCATGTATGCCGAAGGCATCGAGTGTATCGTCATATCCGAACCTCGGCTTCATTGCCGCCACAGAGAAGAAGGCCACAACGCCTGCCGCAGCGCCGATGAAGAGTGCCCCCGAAACATTCACGAATCCTGCGGCAGGTGTTATCGCTACCAGGCCGGCGACCGCTCCGGAGGCGAGACCGAGCACGGTCGGCTTCTTCGAGTGGATCCATTCGACCGCCATCCACGCAACGGCCGCGATTGCGGTCGCCGTATTGGTATTAAGAAACGCCGCGCCTGCCAGCCCGTTTGCAGCGAGCGCGGAGCCTGCGTTAAAGCCGAACCATCCGAACCAGAGAAGCCCGGCGCCGGTGACCACCGATGTCAGGTTGTTCGGCAGAAGCGTTGCCTGGCGTCTCTTGCCGAGGACAAGGGCGCCCACGAGGGCAGCGATACCGGCGTTGACATGCACGACCGTTCCTCCCGCAAAGTCCAGCGCGCCGAGTTTCGCAAGAAACCCTCCGCCCCAGACCCAGTGGGCGACCGGAAGATAGGCAAACGTCATCCACAAAAAGGAAAAGAGGACCCATGCCGAAAATTTCATACGCTCTATGTACGCACCACTTGCAAGGGCCACGGTAATCGCTGCAAAGGTCAGTTGGTACATGATAAAGATGAATTCAGGTATCGTCTTCGCGAGGTCGCCGATGCTGCCCACGCCGACACCCGAAAGGAGCAGCTTTGCCCCGTTGCCTATTACCCCTCCTATGTCCCCGCTGAAGGACAGGGTATACCCGTACAGGACCCAGAGCACACTCACGATACAGAAGGTCACAAACGACATTGCCATGGTGTTCAGCATATCCTTGCGCTTTGCGAGGCCGCCGTAAAACAGTGCAAGCCCCGGCAGCGTCATCAGCATGACCAGCGCCGTAGCCACAATCATCCACGCCGTGTCACCGGTGTCGATCTTTGGCGCGTCCGCCGCCGCCACTGCGGGGGCGGACGCAGTCTGCCCCACTACCGCCGCAGCCGGAACAGGCTGCGTCTTTTCCCCGGCAAACACCATGCCGGCAGGGACGAAAAACCAGAGTATCATGAAGATACTTATAAACGTTCTCATTTCACTACTCCTCCTTCGGCTTGATTATCTTTATCATGTATCTCATTCCGCCAATTGTGCATACTGGAAAACCCAACTTCCGTCGTCCGGCTGTTCACCGCTTATAGATTTGCCGGTCGGCGTCGTGACCGGCCCATCGCACCTCCTTTGTCCGGATTCCGTATTTGTCGATCTTGTAGGTAATCATCCTCTCGGTAATTCCGAGTCTTCTCGCAGCCCTGGCCATTACCCAGCCGCATTCCCTGAGGGCCTTGATGATCTCTTCTTTTTCGAGTTCCTTTATCTTGTCCTTCAGTGTTTCCATCGTTCCACCTCACTCAAGATCCATAGATTGCGAAAAATATGCCAGGACGTATGTGCTTGATTTATTGGAACATTGCAAAATTGGATCTAAGACAAAAATGTAATAAAGTACAATTTTGTAGGTGTTGCGCTGTCATTGGAGGAGGAATTCCATGCGGAAGGCCGCAACCCGTCGCGTCAGTGTGAAGAGGGCACGCGACAGACAGAGGAGACGCCTTGCTTTTGTTAGTGGGGATTACGGGAAAGAATAGCCGTCCACGGGGATTCGGGCAGCACCAATGGCTATATTCTTATCAACCGGTGAAACTTGAGGACGTATCTACAATTCAACGGAGCCCCCGGGCTCCAGTACTATGACGTTCCCCCGTTTCACGAGTTTTTTGAATTCCTCCGCTTTACCCGTCAGAACCGGGAAGGTGTTGAAATGCATGGGTATGATCGTCTGCGCGTCAAAAAATTCGTTGCAGGCGATAGATGCGGAGCGGGGGCCCATCGTAAACCGGTCGCCTATGGGAAGCAGGCAGATATCGGGGCCATAGAGCGTGTGGATCAGCTGCATATCGAGGAACAAGCCTGTGTCGCCTGCGTGGTAGATCCGGTGTCCCCCGAATTCGACCACATATCCGCAGGGGTTTCCACCGTATACGATCGATCCGTTTTCGATGAATCCGCTGCTGTGGTACGCGGGGACCATATGTACGATCATGTCATCAAGTTCGATCGTGCCGCCTATATTCATAGGGTCATAATTGCTGATACCCTTCGATTCGAGCCATTTGCATATTTCGAAGATGGCGACGACCTTCGATGCCCTCTTCGAAAGCGTCACCGCATCACCTACATGGTCGGAATGAAGGTGCGTAAGAAGCAGGTAGTCTAATCCTTCGGACAATAACCCCGTCAACCCTTTTGGAAAAGCGGGGTTC
>JAJYLU010000115.1 GCA_021787505.1 Nitrospirota bacterium
AGATAAAGGCCCAGAAGCTAAAGGAGATGTTAAAAAAGGGGCTGGCAGCAGTTCCGGTAGATGAGGTTAAGATCGAAAAGGAAGAATATCCGAAGTTCCTTAAGATGGCCTACAAACAGGAAAAGTTCCCGAAGCCGAGAAACTTCCTCGGGATCGCAAAAGACCTGCCTGTGGCTGAAATGGAAAAATTGATGCTGACCCATATTGAGGTCAAAGACGATGACCTGAGACAGCTCGCTTCGCAGAGGGCGTTAAATGTGAAGGACCAAATCTTAAAATCGAAACAGGTAGAGCCTGGGAGGATATTCCTGGTAGAACCGGAATCGCTCTCCCCTGAAAAAAAGGGAAAGTTAAAAGACAGCCGCGTCGATTTCAGATTGAAGTAGCTATTTATAAAAGCGGACAAAATTATAGAGCCATACTAAGGTTTTCTTTGGATTCTCCTGATCTCCGGCATCTCTACTCAGTTCCCGGCTAAAAAGGATCTTCCGAAACCCTTATATGGCTCCAGGATACTTTTTTGATGCGATACCCCAGATCGGGAAACCACTGAGCTTTTTTCTAAGTGGGTGCTTCGGCGGATGCTTTAGGCTTCCTCTTGTCGAGGCATGCTCACCACATCCAACTCCCGCTCCCTAACCCAGTTGCTTGATCCTCTGGTTTACCCGTCCAGGGAATCGCAAGATCTTATATCTTTTCTAATTGTATTTTAGCTCAGGGGAACCCTTTCGTCAAGAAAAATATATAAAAAAATAATAAAATTAAGTTTGCCAACATATTTGCCAACCTATTGAATTTAAATAATAAAAATATATTGCAGATGGACGATAAGAGGCGTAAACCGAGCTTTAACATCACCATGCTCCCTTCGCGGAGCTTTCCCCCTGTACGAAGCCATGACAAATTCCCAATGTTCCTGAGAGGTATGCCGCGGACGACAGGTAAGATTCTCATTGCATTTGGGCATATATTAAGCTATTTTTATTAAGGACAAATGTAGATGATCTGCCTATTGCGGCTATAAAGGGGGTTTTATGGAAATTAAAGAGGTCAGAAAGATGGGAAAGAAACACGGCATCAGGACGGAAAAGATGGAAAAGGGCGATATCATCCGGACGATTCAGCGTGCCGAGGGCAACTTCGACTGTTTCGGCTCAGCACTCTCCGGCGAATGCTCGCAGGCCGAATGCCTCTGGAGAAAGGACTGTCTGACACAGGCCTGAAAAGGGACCCTTATCGTCCGAACTCATCCATCGCCTCCCGTATCACCAGGTCCGGGTGATCACGATATTTTGGGGAGACATGTGTTACGACCAGTTTTTTCACTCCCGCGTTGCGTGCGGTCGAACCGCAGGCCTTTGCGGTGAGATGAAAGCGTCTCTCCGCGAGTTCCCTGTCTCTTTCGAGATAATAGGCCTCGCAGAAGAGTATGTCCGATCCGCGTGCGAGTTCGGTGAGCGCCGCGATGTTTTTCCGCGTCAAAGCGATGTCCGTGGCAAAGCAGATTTTTTGGCCCTCCCTGATGGTCGCAATATCCGATAATTCAGCGATCCGGTAACATTTTCCGGACACTTCGAGGGGACTGTCCGGAGGAGCGTTCTCCCTCAGCATATTCTTCAAACGGCTGAGCCAGGGACCTACTTCCAGCCCCTTTCTGATCACCCGGTCCCTGTCGATATTGATGTGAAATTCTTCTTCGATCCTATAGGCAAGGCAGGCGGTGCCGTGTGACAGTTTCGCGGCCTTCACCCTGAACAGCGGGTTTATGAGAAGGGTGCCGTCCGATTTCGTTCTTCCTGCCGTCTCACGCCTAAACCTGTTTCCGGCCCTGAAGACGCTATGCAGAATCTCTCTGCCGTTAAATGAAAAGGCATTGATCACCAGCGGATAGTCCCGTATGAGGTTCCATTCGTATCCCCTCAGTTTCCCGGCCACGCAGGCCGTGATATTCGGAGGCCCGTATATGTTCAGGGGCGTCTCTCTCCTGAGGGCCACTCTCAGAAGGGCATCAAAGCCGATGAAGTGGTCTATGTGCGTATGGGTGACAAAGACGTCGGTGATCTTGTATATTTCGGAGGGTGTAAGCACGCTGATGTCGCCCAGATCGAACTGGACCGCACGCCTCTCCCTGAGTATCCGGACGAAGAGAAAAGGGTCTTCAAACACGTCCTTCGGCAGCCTGAAATGGAAGATCGGCTCCATTAGTAATTATAGAGTATTGTGATATAATAATCGTGAAAAAGAACGCGCAACGGCTTCTGTGTACGGTTCTCATATCCTATCCCTTTTCACAGACGGAGGTTATATGCCCGAATTAAGAAAAGACCCCATTGTCGGAAGATGGGTGATCATATCGGTCGAAAGGGGGAAGAGACCCACTGACTTCGTCTCTCCCTCCCAGCGGAAAAAAGGGGGTTTTTGCCCTTTCTGTCCCGGCAACGAATACACCACCCCTCCGGAAATCATGGCATTCAGGCCTTCGGGGTCGCAGCCGAATAGTGCGGGCTGGACGCTGAGGGTGATGCCGAACAAGTTCCCGGCGCTCCAGATTTACGGGGACCTCGGCAAGACGGGGGAGGGGATATTCGACAAGATGAACGGCGTCGGCGCCCACGAGGTAATCGTGGAAACTCCGGACCATAACCTTTCCCTTTCGACGATGCAGCAGAAGACTGTCGAAGACGTATTATGGGCATGTCATCTGCGCCTTGACGATCTCAAGAAAGACCAGCGCTTCAAGTACGTGCTGATATTCAAAAACGAAGGCGAGGTGGCCGGCGCCACGCTGGAGCACTCCCATACGCAGGTCATCGCGCTGCCGATCGTGCCGGCCCTCGTGAAGGAGGAGATCGATTCTGCCCGGCGTCATTTCGAATTCAAAGAGCGGTGCATCTTCTGCGACGTGATCAACCAGGAGCTTGACGACGGCAAGAGGGTCATTTACGAAAACGCCCGGTACGTCGCGCTCGCCCCTTTTGCGCCCCGCGCCCCTTTCGAGACCTGGATCCTGCCGAAGCGTCACGAGTCGGCGTTCATGCCCGCGGACAAGAGCTTCGCGGACCTTGCCGAGATACTCCAGAGGATCCTTCGCCAGATGGACAGGATACTCGATACGCCGCCGTACAATTTCGTGATCCACACGTCGCCTTTCTATGACGAGGTGAACGAACATTATCACTGGCACATAGAGCTGATGCCGAAGCTGACGAAGATCGCGGGGTTTGAATGGGGGTCCGGCTTTTATATCAACCCTACGCCCCCCGAGGAATCGGCCAAATTCATGCGCGAGGCAAAGATATAAAATCGGAATAGAATGAGCTTGAGATGAGAATACTGATCGCAACCCCCGAAGCTGTGCCCTACGTCAAGACAGGAGGGCTCGGAGACGTAACGGGCGCGCTCCTGTCGGAATTCCGCAAGCATGACATCGACGCTTCCCTCATCCTGCCCCTCTACCGGACGATACGGGACAGCTTCACCCTTTACCGGACGGGCAGGTCAATACTCATCCGGATGGGAGGGGCCTCCTTCAGGGGCGAAATATGGGCATCCGACGGCTCATCGGACCCGCAGGCGTATTTTGTCGAGTGCGAAGAGTTCTTCGGTAGGCCGGAACCATATGGGACGCCGGCCGGCGATTATCCGGACAACGCCCCGAGGTTTTCTTTTTTTTCGAGGGCGGTGTTGGAGGCCTGTATCGCGATGGAAATCAGGCCCGATGTCATACACTGCAACGACTGGCAGACCGGTCTGCTGCCGCTTTATCTGAAGGACCACTACCGGGACTTTTTCCGCAAGACCGCAACGCTCTTCACGATCCATAACATCGGATATCAGGGTATCTTCCCGCCGGCCGCTCTGTGGGCAGCGGGCATCGGGCGGAACTATTTCCATCCCGAGGCTATCGAGTTCTACGGGAAGATAAACTTCATGAAGGCGGGGCTTCTCTATTCCGATCTGATCAACACGGTCAGCGCCACCTATGCAAAGGAGATCCTCAGGAAGGAGTTCGGCTTCGGTCTCGAAGGGGTGCTGAGGAGAAGAAAAGCCGACCTCCACGGGGTGATGAACGGGATAGACTACGACGAGTGGGACCCGGCGCACGACGCTGCAATCCCGGCGAGATACGGTGCCGATGACCTGAAGGGGAAGGCGGCCTGCAGAAAAGCGCTTTTAAAGGAGACGGGTCTCACGAGGCCGAATTCTCCGCTCTTCGGCGTGGTCAGCCGGTTTTCATCGCAGAAGGGCATCGACCTGATTGCGGATGCGGCCGACGAACTCGTCGGCCTCGGGATCAGTCTCGTCATACTCGGCAAGGGGGAGGCCTATTATCAAAACCTCCTGACCGAGGTCGCCGGCAGGAACGAGGGGCGCGTGTTCGCGAAAATCGGTTTTGAAGAAGAGCTTGCCCGTCGTATTTATGCGGGCTGCGATTTCTTTTTGATGCCTTCGAGTTATGAGCCCTGCGGCCTCGGTCAGCTTATCGCCCTCAAGTACGGGACGATACCCGTGGCAAGGAGGACCGGCGGCCTTGCCGATTCGATACGCGATTACGACCATCTTGCCGCGAGGGGGACGGGTTTCCTATTTGACGACTTTACGCCGGCCGCGCTGAGGGACGCGGTCAAGCGGGCGTTATGCCTTTTTATCGTGGAGAGGCGAAGGGCCCGGGTGATGCTTGAGGGAATGAGGGAGGATTTTTCCTGGCAGAAGCCCGCCGGGGAATACCTCGAGTTGTATGAAAAGGCCTGTGGGAAGGTGAGCGGATGAGTCTAAGGACGAAATTGTCCCTCATGCTGTCCGCGTTTCTCCTCGTGATCGCGATACTCGCGGCGGGCACCATGCTGATCTTCGAGCGCATGAGCACGACCGTGACGTCGCTGGCGCCCGTGAGCGAAATGAACAAGCATTACAACGAACTTGACCGGAGCTTAGGCGACTTGATCGAAGCGACCGGGAACTGGGGGAGTACGGGGGACGCGAGGTACAAGAAGTTGTACCGCACGAGCCTCGAAGAGGTCCGCAGGATATTTGTCATCCTTGAAGGAGAGTCCCTGCAGCACGAAGAACTCGCCGCAGTGGAGGAAGAATTCCGGCAGCTGGTCGATTACTCGAAAGTCGTCATCGGGAAGAACCAGCCTGTCGGCGACCGCGAGGTCGCGGCCAACCTTCAGAAAATAGAGAACGCGGGTATCGGCATCATCTCGAAAATCGACCAGCTGCAGCAGCATGCGGTGAACCGTGTAGTGGACGCGGTCGGAAAAGGGGAACTGCTGAGACGGGAGCTGATCTACTACCTTATCTTTCTGATCGTCTTCAGCGCGCTCATGGCCGTTTTTCTCATCATCCGCATCAGAAGGGAGATATCGGAGCCTGTGAACGAACTCCTGAAAGCCGCGGAGAAGATCGGCAGGGGCGAGTTGTCATACCGCATCAACATGTCCCGGGGGGATGAGTTCGGTACCGTCTCGAAGGGATTCAACACCATGGTCGCGGAGCTCGAGTCCTCGAACCGGCAGATAAGCCGGAAGCTTGCCGAAACCGAACTGCTCCTTGAGGTCTCGAAGATTGCGGGGACCGCGCTCGACCTGAAAGATGCCCTGATGCTGATCGCCGAAACGATCGCCTATCGTCTCGGGCATGAACGCTGCGCCGTCTATATGCTCCGGCCTGAAATGAGCGCCTTCTACCTCGAGGCGGAGAGCAAAACGGGAAGGGAAGGGAAAATTCTCTCCCTGCCGGTGAATGAGGGAATCGCAAAGGAGTTGGCCGGTACTCTTAGTCCCGTGGTCGTCAACGAAGGGGGTAAGTCGGATATGGCCGTTCTGTTTCAGGGAGGATACGGGTCCGCCGCGGCGATCCCGATTATCCGGGACCACACGGTTTCGGGTCTTCTGCTCATCCGGGACAGGCACGGCAATGTTTTTAAGGAGGACGAGATCAACACGCTCCAGATACTCGCGCATACCGTCGGTTCTGTCATGCGGAATGCGGAACTCTATTATTCGACGAGAAAGCAACTTCAGAAGCTGACTGTGCTGTACGAACTCAGTAAGGCGGTGACATCGGTCCTCGACTTCGAAGAGCTCCTAAAGAAGATGGTGCAGGAGGTGTCGAGGGTACTTTCGGCGAGCGGCTGCATCATTCGCCTTCTCGAAAACAATACGCTCAGGATCAAAGCCCAGTTCGGCACGCCCGCGGGTCAGAACGAAAAGATGGAGCTCTCCATGGGGGAAGGGATCGCCGGCTGGGTCGCCGAGAAGGGATCTCCGCTGCTGGTGGAAGACGTCGCCAAGATGC
>JAJYLU010000116.1 GCA_021787505.1 Nitrospirota bacterium
CGTAATCTTCGGCGTGATCACCGTTTTTTCGGACCGGATACTCAAAAAGGTGAATGTCGGCACGATCATAGGCGGGATTGTAGGCCTTGCGGCGGGTGTGCTTTTTGCGGAACTCTTTCTCGTCCCATTTCAGTTGCTGGCGCTCGAATATGCGACGGTCGTCTCATTTGCCCTTAAGGCGATCTTCGGCTACGGCGGCCTTGTGATCGGGCTCAGCAGGGGAAAGGGGATGACCATGCCCGAGATTTTCAGACTTTTGAGAGGGCAGGGATATGAAGAGAACCTCAAGATCCTCGATACCAGCGTGATCATCGACGGCCGGATCTCCGACGTCTGCGAAGCGGGCTTTCTCGAAGGCACGTTTATCGTCCCCCAGTTCATCCTCCAGGAACTCCAGTACATCGCCGACTCGCAGGACTCGACCAAACGGGCGCGCGGCAGACGGGGTCTGGACGTGCTGCACAAGATCCAGAAGATGTCGAACATCACCGTGCAGATCATCGACGAAGACTTCCCGAAGATAAAGGAGGTGGATGCGAAGCTCGTCGCGCTCGGCAAGATGATGAACGCGAAGATCATCACGAACGATTTCAACCTCAACAAGGTCGCCCAGCTTCAGGGGGTCTCGGTCCTCAATATCAACGAGCTCGCCAATTCCCTGAAACCCGTCGTTCTTCCGGGCGAGACGATGCGGGTATTTGTGCTGAAGGAGGGGAAGGAATACAACCAGGGCGTGGCGTACCTTGACGACGGTACGATGGTCGTGGTCGAAAACGGCAGAAGGTTCATGAGCAAAAATATCGAGGTAGTGGTGACAAGCGTCCTGCAGACGACTGCCGGACGGATGATCTTTTCGAGGGCGAAAGAAGAGTATGAGAAGGAAGAGGCGAAGGCGGCGCGGTAATCCCGGGGTTTGCACGGTTTGCGGCGATGCTGGCAAGAGAGCCGGAAAGGGCGTCCGGGATTGAAAGAGAAAGTGACGGTTATCCTTCCTGCTGCGGGACTCGGCAAGAGGTTCGGAAAGGACGCAAACAAGCCCTTTGTGAAGCTCTGCGGCAAGCCGCTTCTGATCTGGGCGCTCGAGGTCCTCGATGCGCTGCCCGAGATCGCCGAGATCATACCGGTGCTGAAAGACGGGGACATGGAAGCGGGGGCGGAGCTTCTCGAATCCTACGGCATCAAGAAGACGAGGCGCATCGCGCCCGGCGGCAAGGAGAGACAGGACTCTGTCTTCCACGGACTTAAACTGATCGACGACAGGAAGTGTATCGTGCTGGTGCACGACGGCGTCAGGCCGCTGATAGAGCCGCCGGTAGTCTCACAGGCGATCCGGCAGCTCAAGGATTGCGACGGCGTTGTGGTGGGGGTCCCGGTGAAAGACACGATCAAGGAGGTTTCCGGCGGGGAGGTCAAGCGTACACTGAATCGTGACACCCTGTGGGTCGTGCAAACCCCGCAGGTATTCCGCTGTGAGACGCTTTTTTCCGCTTACGAGAAGGCGGCTAAAGAGTCTTTTTACGCTACGGACGATTCCTCCCTTGTCGAGCGGTACGGTGGAAAGATCAGGATGGTGACGGGCTCCTACACGAATGTCAAAATCACGACTCCGGAAGACCTGAAGGTGGCCGAGATGTTTCTGGCGATGAGAGAAAAAATATCGTGAGGGTCGGATTCGGATACGACTCTCACAGGCTGGTCGACGGCAGGAAGCTCATCATCGGCGGGGTCGAGATCCCCTTCCGGAAGGGCTTGGGAGGGCATTCCGATGCCGACGTGCTCTGCCACGCGATAGCCGATGCGATCATCGGCGCGCTCGGCATAGGCGACATCGGCACCCACTTCCCCGATACCGACCCGAAGTGGAAAGACGCAGTGAGCATCGAACTGCTCAAGTACATAATCGAACTGGCGCGGATGAACGGATTCAGGGTGGTATGGATCGACACGACTATCATTGCGGAACAGCCCCGAATGTCGCCCTATGTCCAGCAGATGAAAGATTCGCTCGCCCGGACCGGAATTCATCCGGGTGTCGTCAACATTAAGGCAAAGACGAACGAGGGGATGGGTTTTATAGGCCGCGGCGAAGGGATCGCAGCGTATGCCGTCTGTTTGTTGGACAAGATTGGTACTTGAAAGGTAAATGGGCGGAAGTAGTCGCAGACTCTGACGTTAACGAGGAGGGATGCATGGATATCGTCGCAATTCTTAAGGAAGGCATCGAGGTATCGAAAAAGAATTATGTCATTTTTTTCCCGACTGTCGCCGTTGCCGTTGTGCTTGCGGTCCTGGCGCTGATTATCGTCGGCGCAGGCGCTGTTTCAACAGGTCTTATGGGAAGGGGGGGCATGCAGTCACCAGGTGCGTTCATGTCTCTCCTGGGGGCTATGGCAGGCGGGTTGTTCGTCATTGGGTTCGTCGGGACGATACTCGGCCTTGTGGCCCACGGGATGACTGTCGGAATGGCGAAAGAGGTGCTTGACACCGGGACCACGTCTCTCAGCAGCGGCTTTTCGGTTGTTGTCAGCCACCTCGGACAGCTTTTTGTTGCATCGTTACTTGTCGGGGTAATCGTATTCATCGGGTTCATGCTCCTCTTCGTCCCTGGCCTCGTCGCTTCCTTTTTTCTCATGTTCACGTTCGTCTCGGTCATTGTGGACAATGCCGGCGCGGTCGAGGCGATGAAAAAGAGTTATGCAACGGTCAGGGCGAATATGAACGATTCAGTGGTGTTCTTTATCGCCATTATCGCGGTCGGGGCGGTCTTTGCGATCGCAAACTTGGTCCTAGGGGTCATCCCCGTGCTCGGGCAGCTGATCGGCCTTGCGATCATGGGCATCTTCGGCGGCTATGCATCAGTGGTGGCTGTCAGGGTCTATACGGAGATGGAGAAGACGGCGGGCGCGCCGGCCGGCAGTCCGACGATGAAAAGTTGAAGACAGCAGCATTGCGATTATTGTCTCCGACGGCTTGTCTCTGAAATCGTGAAGTGCCTTGTATGAATGCGGGAATGAAGATGGATAATGACTTTAAGGGCGAGATAGCCAGGGAGCAGGTTCGCCTTGTCTTCAGGCAGCTCCCGACTATGCAGATAGCCTCTTTCATCGTAGGCCTTGTCCTTGCCTACACCGTATGGAATGTCGTTTCTCGTGCAGCTATCCTTGTCTGGCTCATTATGCTATTGGTGATTGTCGCCGGCAGGATAGTCCTCTATTATCGATTTCTCAAAGTACAGGAAGAGCCCTTTAATGCGGACTACTGGCGAAGGGCATATCTGCTATTGGCCTTTGTTTCCGGGGTTGTCTGGGGACTCTCCGCTTTCACTATTTTCCCATCCCATAATCCGGAACTTATTTCACTCTTTGCCCTTGCGATCGCCAGTCTGTCGGCGGCGACTACGGTTTCACATTCTTCCCTCAGGTTAGGCCCCGCGGTATGGGCGGGCCCAACAATGTTGTGTTATGCCGGCCGTTGCTTTATGGAAGGCGGGAAATTCGGGCATGCGCTGGGTTTTCTCATAATTGTTTATTTTGTCGCCATCCTCCGACATTCTTTTCATCACCACAGCATAATCACCGCATCTATCTCCCTAAAGTTCGAAAACATGAGACTTCTTCGCGAGGTGGCCGAACTGAAGTATCGCACGCTCTTCGAACAATCTCCCGACGGCATCGTGCTTATGGACACTGAGGGCCATATTCTTGATTTCAACAAAGCTGCTCACCTTCAGCTGGGCTACTCGAGGGAAGAGTTTGCGGGACTCCGCATCACGAATATCGTGGCCGCCGAAAGTGAGGAAGACATTCAAAAGAGACTTGAGGAGATCTTGAGGAGCGGGAAATACGAACATGAAGTGCAACACAAAACCAAACAGGGGGAAATGAGAGACGTTAATGTTAACTCGCAGACGCTTGTCCTGTCGGGACAGACTATCTTACATACTATCTGGCGGGATATCACGGAGAGTAAGCGGGTCGAGCAGGCGCTGCGCGAGAGTGAGGCGCGCTTTTCAGCGGTCTTTCGTGTGAGTCCCGTCGGTATAAGCATCTCCCGTATCGTCGACGGCCGTGTTGTCGACGCCAACGATGCCTTCCTGAATATATTTGGACTTGAACGCGAGGAGGTCATTGGTCGCACTTCGAATGAATTAAGACTCTGGGCAGACCCTGAAGAACGGGACAGGATGGTCAATATCTTGCGCGAAAGGGGGAGGATTGAGGACTTCGAGGTGAAGTTTCGCCGGAAGTCCGGTGGGGGCGGGGATTTGCTCGTCTCGGCGGAACTGATCGCATTGGCGGGAGAACAATATTGGCTGGGCCTTTTGTCAGATATCACCAAGCGGAAACGGGTGGAAGAAGCGCTTCGGCAGAGAGAGGAGTTCATCAGGAGCGTCCTGGACAACGTGGACGAAGGCTTTCTGGTCATCGATCGGGACTACAGAATCATTATCGCAAACAAAGCCTTTTGCTCATGGGGTGCTACGCAATTGGATGACCTTATCGGCAGACGCTGCCATGAGGTGTCTCACAAGACCCTGCGGCCCTGTTATGAAGAGGGCGAGGACTGCGCTGTGAGGCGCATATTCGAGACCGGTGAGCCCCATACGGCCCTGCATAAACATCAGGACATCGGGGGTGAGATTATGTACGTGGAGACGAGGGCCTTTCCCCTGAAGGACTCGTCAGGGGTTATCACATCTGTTATCGAGACCGTCCATAACATCACCGAGCGGCACCTCCTGGAAGAAGAACGGCTCAAGACACAGAAACTGGAGGCGATCGGGACACTCGCGGGCGGAATTGCCCACGACTTCAATAACCTGCTCCAGGGCGTCTTCGCATACATATCACTAGCCAAGATAAGTCTTGATCATAAGGGGAAGGCATTTGCCAGGCTTGAGCAGGCGGAAAAGGCCCTCAATATGTCTGTGAATCTCGCCACGCAGCTTCTGACCTTCTCACGGGGTGGCAAGCCGGTGAGAAAGAGGATCGCGCTCGGTGCCGTTATCGAAAATGCTACCAATTTTGCACTGAGCGGGTCGCGTTCCGTTTCCCGTCTTGATATCGCTAAAAATCTCTGGTATGTGGAAGCCGACGAGGGACAGGTAGGGCAGGTGATTCAAAACATCGTGCTGAATGCGAACGAGGCGATGCCTGACGGCAGGACCGTGGCTATCACGGCGGCAAACGTGGATATTCCCGCGGCGGGGAATCCGTTATTGCCGGATGGAGGGAAGTTCGTCAGGCTTGCCATCAGCGACTCGGGAGTGGGGATACCCAAGGAATATCTTTCGAAGATATTCGACCCCTACTTTACGACCAAGCAAAAGGGGAGCGGTCTGGGGTTGGCGACATCATACTCGATCGTGAGAAACCACGGGGGGTTGCTCGAGGTGACCTCGGAATTAAATAAGGGAAGTACCTTTTTCATTTACCTGCCCGCAAGCGGGGCCGAGGAGGACGAGAACCCCAGGCCCCTTGCTCCTCTCGTCGCACGGAGAGGGAAGATTCTGGTCATGGACGACGAGGAAATAATCAGAGGCGCAGCGGAAGAACTGATAGGCTCCCTCGGCCATGAGGTAGAGTCTGCCGAAGACGGAGAGGATGCGATAAAGAAGTTTATGCAGGCCAGGGAGTCCGGAAGGCCCTTTGACGTCGTTATCCTCGATCTGACTGTCAGGGGGGGAATGGGGGGAGAACAGACGATCAAGAAACTTCGCGAGCTGGACCCTAATATAAAGGCGATTGTATCGAGTGGCTACGCGGACAATGAGGTGGTTTCAGACTGTCGTTCCTACGGTTTTATGGCATATCTGAGCAAACCCTATACCATCGACGCCCTCGCTGATAGTCTAAATACTCTTATGGGGTGAACTTGATTTACGCCTTATGGGCAATTTTTTTTGCATAAATCATGGAATCGAATACCTTTCTGAAGGTAGACTCCGGTGGCCGTACTGCTTTGAAAAGTTGAAGACACCTGTCTATTAATCATATTTTTGATCTTCTATTGTCTATTGTTTTATAACAAACTGTTAAAGAAAATTTACACAACTTTTCAATTCTTGCTGCAATCTTACCCCAAATTTAACGAAAATTTCTCTACACTAAAACTATCAAATCATACTTGAGAGGAGAAAGTGCGATGAGAGGATTTAATCGGTATTCGGTGCTATCTGTCGCAATTACCCTGGCGATGCTGTTTAGCGGCATACTTGCCGAGGCACACATGTATCACGTAAGGGACAGCGGTTCCATTATGCGGCACTTGCTGAAAGGGCTTGATCTGTCCGCTCAGCAA
>JAJYLU010000117.1 GCA_021787505.1 Nitrospirota bacterium
TTCGATATCATGGGTGAAACGCGAGACCTCGTCGAAGCCGAACATTCCCCCCGATCCCTTGATCGAATGGAACGCACGGAAGATGGAGGAAACCGCATCCCCGTTGTGGGGGTCTTTTTCGAGTTCGAACAGGGAGGTCTCCAGCTCCGACAGAAGCTCATACGTCTCCTCCCTGAACGTTTCTATCAGTTTGTCGTATTCTTCGTTCATCCCATCACCTTCCTTACGACAGCCACGAGCTGGTCGGGCCTGAAAGGCTTTACGATCCATCCGGTTGCGCCGGCCTTCTTTCCTTCCCTCTTCTTTTCTTCCTGTGATTCCGTGGTAAGCATAATGCTCGGGATAAATTTACAGGCGGGGATTTCCCGGACTTTTCTCACCAGGCTGATGCCGTCGAGTTCGGGCATATTGATGTCGGTGATCAGCATGTGGACCGGCATCTTTTCGATCTTTCTGAGCGCATCGATGCCGTCCACGGCCTCGATGATCTCGAACCCCAGTTCGGCGAGCGTGAATTTCACCATCAGCCGTACGCTGGCCGAGTCGTCGACAGTCATGATCGTTGTTTTCTTCATTTCCCCTCCCTTGCCCAGAGGCAGCTGCCGTCGCGGTCGCGGGAGCAGCCTTTGGTGCGGACATATCCGGCCGCCCGTGCGGCACTGCCAAATGTATGGTTTTTCCCGTTGTTCAGTCTGAAGCATTTATTCCGTATCGCTGCGGTGCGATGCGCCGAGCAGAGGATCTGGAGGAACGAGACGTCTACCTCCGCATCTTCCCCAACCCTTACCACGAGACGGTCCTCCCGGGCGAGGGTTTCGCGGATTATTTTCAGGATAGCAGCCGCATTTGCCACGGTCAGGGAGCCGGTCATCGTGAGTTCTCCCGGTCCTGAAGCGGTAACCTTCAGTTCCTCCATAATGGTCCTCCTTTTTTTGTCATGTGCATCTGCCGGCCGTCAACACCTTTTCCTTCAGAAAAGTTCAACATTGTCTCCCAATCTATCTTCCGTCTTCGAAAAAATGCCCTTTTGAAGACGGGCAGCATCGTTATCAGCTTGCCGGGCCGAGCCGGCGCCGGCCGTTATGTGTCCCCAAGCCTCTGAAGGCACAAACTGCCTGATGTCCTCAAGTATTTCGTTCAAGCTAGAGAGCACTTCATCAGCGACAACACCTGCGAATTTATGAATACAAATGCCTTGAGCGGCTGTTTTGATCTCGGCGGCCAGCCTGTTTCCGGTCTTCTTGCCGACGCTCCCGGCAATTGCCTCCAATTTTTGAACCACAGTTGCGACCGCAGAGACGAATTCCCCTTTTGCATCGGCGATAGCCCTGGCCTCGCTAAGGCAGAAACGGGCAAGATCTTCGGCTGATGCTGAAGGAGTTGTTCCTTTCTGTATGTTGTTTCCGCACCTTCCGTTATCCGCGAAGGCGAGATTTTCGGTCATAGTCCGGCAAGACATCGATGATTTTTCGAACCGCTGGCGAGTGATGTCATGAAACTGGATAAGGGTCACGATATCCTCAACATTTAGCGCGATGCCCTCTGCCGACGCTGAGATTTCACGTGCGCGAATGCTGAAATTTTCGAGGTTCTCGGCTATCAGGATGAATTCATCCTCCGTCGAGGAAGACAGCATATCTAGTCCCCGGACACAGCAATTAAGAGCCTGCCGGGTTCTTCTCGCGAGGTCAGGCCAGTCGCTGCGGCCTGGAAATGTTATGGACGGCGACAGCGCCACCGGCTGCGGTTCATCAGGAAAAAACTTTCCGGTCATCCCTGCCTCACATTCTGCAGAATGCTCCTAAGAATGTTCCCGGAGAGCGGTTTTTCGAGATAGTTGCAGGCCCCCATTGCGTACGCCTTCTCCATTATTTCCTGGGATCCGTAGCCGGTCAGCAGAATGACCTTCGTCCCGGGATGGTGCTCTATAACATGCCGGAGGATGTCCATCCCCTCCCTGCTGGCGACGTCGCTCAGCCGAATATCGGTGACCACGATGTCATACCGGCGCGTCTCGATCATCGATATTGCATCATGAAAGTTGTCAGCCGTATCGATTGACAGGTCCGGCCCTTCGAGCACCTTTTTGGCCGATACCAAAAAGGCAGTCTCATCATCCACGAGCAGTACTTTTTTTTGATCCATAGTCCCTCTCTTCAATCAGTTGTCGGTGCTGAACAGGGCCCTTTCGCGTGAGACGCCCCGGTCTCATGAGACAAAACGCCTCACTGTGTCAAGAAGATCTTTGGACTGAAAGGGTTTGTAGATCCAGCCGCTTGCACCGGCTTCTTTCCCTTCTTTTTTTCTCTCTTCCTGGGATACTGTCGTCAGCATGACAACGGGCAAAAATCGGTAGGCCGTCTTTTCACGCAGATGACGTATGAGTTCGATGCCGTCCATCTCGGGCATGTTCAGATCGGTGATTACCATGCCGACCTTATTTTGGGCGAGTTTATGCAAGGCGTCGTTTCCATTGACCGCCTCGATGACTTCATAGCCCGCCTTCCTCAGCGTAAGCGACACGATGTGTCTCACCACGGCCGCATCATCTACCAATAAGATAGTCTTTGACATTCTTCCCCCCTCCATTTGGCGTGACACTCTCCATGTCTCTTGACAACTGTTTCCAGTTTCATTCGTTACTTCCCAGAGCAACAGCCATGCCATTTTTCCGGCAAGCGAAAGATATTGGTTTTGAAGGAAATAGAGTTCGCCAGGAGTCTCAGTATTGATACCGCCGGTCTCAGTTATGAGACTCCTGGCGAGAATTATCGAGTGGAGAGTTGATAAGGAGGGAATTGGTTAATAACGCGGGCTGAAATCAATCTTTCTTTATTTTTTTGAGTCTGCGATAGAGGGTGGCCCGGGACATGTTCAGCGCGGCTGCAGCCTTTCTTATATCCCCTCCGGATGTCTCGACCGCGGACTTGATATAAGCTTCTTCGATAGCGGCGAGACCGCTGAAGGCCGGGGCATTCGTCACAGGTGGCTTACCCGGCGCGCCGAGTCCAGGGAAATGCTCCGGCCTTAACGGCTGCCCGTGCGAGATCAGAAGCGCCCTTTCCAATACATTTCGCAGTTCCCTTACGTTCCCAGGCCAGGCATATGACTTCAGCAGCTTCATCACCTCAGGAGAAAGCACGGGTACGGAGGGCCGCAGGGAGGCAAGGATACGGGGCACCAATCCTTCGAGATCCTCCGCCCGCTCCCTCAGGGGGGGTAACAGGATAGGGAATACGTTGATGCGGAAGAAGAGGTCGCTGCGGAAATGGCCCGCAGAGGTCTGGTCAGCAAGGTCCTTATTGGTTGCGGTAACAAGGCGGAAATTGCTGCGACGGACGTTGACGTCCCCCACCCTCCGGAAGCTCTTCTCTTCTATTACCTTGAGGAACTGGGCCTGCACCGCCAGATCCATGTCGGCGATCTCGTCCAGAAAAAGGGTGCCCCCGTCTGCGACCTCGATCAGACCGGTTTTGTCCTGGACAGCGGATGTAAAGGCGCCCTTGACGTGGCCGAAGAGCTCGCTGGCAAGCAGTTCTCCTTTCAGGCCGGAGCAGTTGATCTCGACGAATGGACCGGATTTATTCGGGGCATGATGGTAAATCCACTTCGCCAAAACCCCCTTTCCCGTTCCGGTCTCTCCCTGAAGGAGGATTGTAGAATCATTTTGAGCTGCTATGTCGGCGAGCTCCGTTACCTTGCGGATCGCCTCGCTTTCGCCGAAATATGCTTCAAAGCCTTTAGACAGCCATTGGTGCATCAGATTTTTTCTCCGGAGACTTCCGAGTTCGAGGCTTTTCCTGAGAAAGATATCGAGATCGACGAGGCTCACCGGCTTCGTCAGGAAGTTGTCGGCGCCGCGGCGCATCGCTTCGACCGCAAGAGGTATGTCAGCGGAGCCTGTGATGACGACGATCGCGGCAGCAGGATATCCTTCCCGTATGTCTGGTATCCAGTCAATCCCGTTGCCGTCCGGCAGGTTGAGATCCAGAATAATGATGTCAAAGCGCTGCGACGAGATGGCTTTCCTGGCCTCGGCCAGGGAGGTCGCCTCCGTTACCGCGTATCCCGCCTTCGTCATGAAACGGGAAAAGCCGAAGAGCGTTGCAGGCTCGTCGTCCACCAGGAGTACGCCGGGCTTCAATGTTCCGCTCCCTCTGCAAGAGGTAATGAGACCTCCGCTGTAGTTCCCGGGGGTGGGTCATTGTTCCATATCGCAATGCTGCCGCCCTGGCTTTCGAGAACATTCTTCACAATGGTCAGTCCAAGCCCTGTCCCGCCGCGGCGCGTCGAAAAGAAGGGGTCGAAAATCTTACCCACGAACTCCCGGGAAATGCCGGACCCTTTGTCGGTTACCCGCACTTTGGCGAATTTTTCAGAAGGATCGGATATTACGACCTCAATTTCGCTTCCGGCTGGGCTATACTGGCCGGCATTGTCGAGAAGATTAAGAAAGACCTGATGCAGTCTCAGGCCGTCGGTCAGAACCCTGGTCTTTTCGCCCCCGGGGCGCTGTATAAGGGACACTGCATGCCCTTTTGCCCACCGGGAATCTTTCCAGGTATTGATTGCGGCCAGACAAATCTCGGACAAAAATTCCGCTCGCATCCTGGAAGGATCGACGGGCTTCCCGACTTGCAGCAGATCCTTCATAAGCAGAGATAACCGATCTATCTGACTGCGGATATGGTAGAGATATGTGCCGGCGTCGGGATTGTCCTTCAGCTCCTTCGAGAGCGCCTCTGTGACGGACATGAGGGCATGGAGCGAGTTGCGCACCTCATGGGCAACTCCTGCCGCAAATCCGGCGAGCACTTCCATGCCGTGGCGATGCATCATCTGTATCTCCCTTTCCCTGAGATCTACGGCCTCCTGCTCGGCCAGGAGACACCACTCCCGGCAAAAGTCAAGGGAGATGCGCGCAAAGAACCGCTCCAGAAAAAGGGCGGCCTGTCCCTTGTCGAAGCCGGACTGCAGGGCCTCCTCAACCATGTCCAGGCAGCTCCTGCGGCAAAGATCTACTATCTTTAGAAAAGCGGCGGGGTCTTCTTCCCTTTCACGGCGGGCCTGGGCCTCTGTTGCACAAAACGGGGGGAACGTATACTCTTCGCGGGCGAGGCCAAGGCCAGATTTGGCCCCTTCGGTGTGCGATGCACGCAGTGCAGCCACCAGAGTTGAGGAGATAGAGGACAAAAGTTTCCGCAGTGTCTCATCGCGTTCAGTCGAATGCTTCTCCGCACCCGCCGAGGCTACACAACGATCCATACGATCGGCAATCTGCTCTTCGCTGGCCGAGATTAGGTCATCCAGCCATCTCAATATCGGTCCTCCCCGATGATACCGCAATTATATTATGCGAGCCGGCCAAATTGAAGTCAACCAACTCTGTTTTATTCCCCCAGAAGTTTTCATTTTTTTCAATTTTTGACAAATCTCCATACCATTATTTATTATTCTGCGTTTTTATGAATATCGTACTTGCGACGCGCAACAGAAAAAAAGTCGAGGAGATCGGCAGGGTTTTTAAAGGGTATGAAGTCTGCTTCCTGACTCTTGATGCCTTCCCCGGCTGTCCGGAAGTTGAAGAAGACGGCGCCACATTCAGGCAGAACGCATTAAAAAAAGCGGTCAGCGTCGCCAAATTCACCGGCTGTCCCGCAATCGCCGACGACTCAGGACTTGAGGTCAGGGCGCTCGGGGGCGCCCCGGGCATTTTTTCGGCAAGGTTCGCAGGCAAAGACGCTGATGATCGCAAGAACCTTATGAAACTGCTCCGGGAGATGAAGGGTCTGGAAGGCGAAGACCGCGAGGCCAGATTCGTCTGTTGCATTGCCATAGCCTTTCCTGATGGGAGCTATAAGACCTTTACGGGATACACGAAAGGCGAAATTGCCAAAAAACCTAAAGGTTTCAATGGTTTTGGTTATGATCCTGTTTTTTACCCTGCTGGCTATGACCTCACCTTCGCCCAAATGACCGCCTCTGAAAAAGACAGACTCAGCCACAGAGGAAAGGCTTTAAAAAAGTTATATATTTATTTAAAAAATCAATTTTTCATTCATGACAGAAATGATTTATTATGAGGGGCGCAATTTTAAATGACCATATAATTTAAAAATCAGATTAATAAGTAATTCTTATCTATTTATCAGAAATATGAATTTGACTTAAAAAAATGCGGAGGCATATAGTTATAGGGTTTTAAGAGTTTTTTTGCCGCCAGTAAGGTATTTATTTTTTGTTTTAAAATCACTCTGTTTGTTAGTGTT
>JAJYLU010000118.1 GCA_021787505.1 Nitrospirota bacterium
GGATTATTACCGATACTGCCGGTCTTATTTGGGCTGCCTTGCGACATGCGGACAGGACAAGAGGCGTTGTATGATCGATGGTGAAACGAGAAAGCACCTTCTCCCTTGCCCGAACTCCCAGCCGACGCCTAAGTGCCTTATCCTCCATAAGATCGACGACCTTCTCCGCCAGGGCCACCACATCCTCATACGGAACGACAAACCCTGCATCATCCCCGACAAAATCGGGCATGCCGCCTGCATCGGCGAAACAAATAACCGGCAGGTTGCACTCAGCCGCCTCCAGGCCGACAAGGCCGACGGGCTCCTCCCGTGATGACAGGAGGAAAACATCGCCGGCCTGCATATACTCCCTTGGACTGTCTTTGAAACCCAGGAACGTTACATATTTGTCCAAGCCCTCTTTTTCCAGCGCGGCGAGATGATCAGTCCACAGGCCGTAACGGTCGTCGCGTTCCTTCCGATCAAAATCACCTATCCAGTAAAAATGAAAATTATCGAAACCTTTGTTTTTTAGAATACGGGCCACCTCTATGAACAGGTCCGCCCCCTTGCGGAAAACCATCCCCAAGCCGCAGCCAAACACAAGGAATTTATTCTTCTCCAATCCAAGTCTGCCCCGGATTTTTTGCTTTGCCGTGTCGCTCGCATCTTCTATGGAATTGTCGGGAGTGATGCTGGAGTACACTACACTGATCTTTGCCTGATCAACGCCATAGTTTGTTACAAGATTATCACGGACTGCGCCAGAGATGGCAATGAAGTGCGCCGAATGTTTAAGGACATCGTCGATGCAATCGGCGGCATACCGTTTGATGCTCATTTCCAGTTCATGAAAATGCATAACTATCGGAGTATCCAGCGACCGGAGCACCCGGTATTCCCGGCCCGAAACAACAGAGTTACAGTAAATCAGGTCGGGGACACCGCCACAGAAATCCATGAGATTCCTGGCCAGTTCCTCTTCCGGGATTCCCTTGTTCCGCAGTTCGTTCAAAACACGCGTGTCTCCCATCTCCCTGAATCGCGGCAAGAGTTCGCCACCGTCCAGACACAGCATTCTGATGTCTGCAAAGGTGTGGGTTTTGAACCAGGAAATTACGTTGAGCAGCACAGCTTGGGCACCGCCTTTGCACGCGTCATGGGAAACAAAAAGTATCTTCCACCCGCCCGGCAAAGGCGAAGGTCCCTCTACTATAGGAGCCAAGGCTTCAGCGGTGGCGGCCAAGTATGCATACCCATATCTTCGGTCAGGCTCCAGATAGGCGCCTTCAGCCCATTCATTCCAGGCGTTGATGAATAACAGCCTTTCCTCGGAATTGAAATTCCTGCGCGTGTAGTCGCACAACGCCCTAAGCCATTCCCTATATGCATCAGGACTTGAATTTATGAGTACGGTTCCCCTTCCAGGCTTCCGCGCTTCATTGTCCCAGGTCGGAAATATCCCCCTGAACTTCTTGTACGATGGGGCGCTATAGTGCCCGCTCAGCTCTATCGCTTCGCGGTAATCAAATACGAGCCCCTTGTAATTGGGGTTCACGATATCGACACGGCCGACCACATCAGTCAGGGGAAAAGTATTGGGCGGGAAATCTATGGCAGCATCGAAACCGATGCTCGACGGGTCCACATGCTCGAAGGCATGGGTCAAAGCAAGGAATATTTCTCCAATCCCGTTATTGCGGCACCAATCTCTCCACCGGGCCGCCGCTGCCGCCGGGTTCGGGAGGAGGGCCGGTCTATAGATAATCAGCAGGGGCCTCGAATTGATCCGTATGTAGTTCTCGTTTCTTAAATAGAAGGAAACATGCTTGATGAATTCGATGTCATCTTCCGGCGAGTGCTTCTGAGAAATCAATATTTCGTTTTCTTCTCCATCCCATCTTCTTGTCCAATTTTCATTGGCCCAGTTTATACAAAAAGGGAAATCGAAATTCTCCGTAAAATGTTTTAAGGGTGTTTCAAGTAAGGTTTTGCCGTCAAACCAATAGAAATGGAAACAAAATCCGTGAATGCCGTACTGTCTTGCCAACTCTACCTGCCTTTTTTGAATCTCCAGTATCCTTAAATCATAAAAGCCAAGCTCTCCGGGCAGCCGTGGCTGATAATGTCCGATAAATTGTGGCACGGCCCTTGTTACGTTAAACCATTCAGTAAAACCTTTTCCCCACCACTCGTCATTTTCCGGGATAGGATGAAACTGGGGAAGGTAAAAAGCAATAAGCTTGACATCAGTCTCTGGTAATTCGGGACATGAAAGGGCGACATAATCTCCGCCCTTCCTGGTGTTCAGTTCGAACAAGAAATCAAAATAATTCTTGCCATTTACCTTCGAGGTGAGACTTTGTCCGTCGGAAGCTCTTGCACAAGGTCTCGGAGCGGAAACCTCATGGGACAGCTTCCTGTCGACTCTTTTTTCCAGCGTACGCGGATCAGAGTTATCCAGGTAATAAAAAAACTTCTTGAAATTCGTTTTATTTAAGTTCCTGAAGACATCTTTAGGGTGAAGAGCCGCTTTAAGAAAGAGCTTCATGAAAAGTCTTCTCTTTGTCCCGACCGGCAAGATTTTGTCCCTGAACCTGAAGTAGGCGGTCAGGAGCTTCCAACCTTGCCCGGATTGAATGATATTTATATATGCCGATTTCTCGCCAAGTTCGTTTTGTATGGCTGATATCCGGTGGTCTCTCTCTTTCAGAGCGGCGTCAAGGCCATGGATTTGCGCATCCCGTTCCCCGATTACGGCGTCAAGTTCGCCTATATGAAAATCTTTCCCCCTCAGCGCGGACTCTATCGCCTTTGCATGACCGCGCATCGCCTGCATCGCGGCTTCTAGAGATTGAATGTGGGTACGCTCCTTCGCCGCCTGGTCCCTGAGAAGGTCGCATTCGCCTTTTAGTCCTTTCAGGCGATTTTTTGTCTGATAATAGCTGCCTACATAACTGTGGACGCGCTGCGGGGTGATCTTGTCAAGATGTTTATCTATTACCCTCAGATATGATCGCCTCAAAAGGTCGCCGTCCTTGTTCCGCTGCGAGATTTGCAGATCGATATCCCACTGATTGTAGTCGGCGGTGGTTTTTTTAATATGATGGAAGGGGTATTCATTGCCTATGCGAATAAGCAATTCCCAATCTTCGTAGAGATCAAAATCGGAATCGAACCCCCCGGAACCTGTCAATACTTCCTTCCCGAACATGAGACACATTAAGGGAATGTAATTTTCGAACAGGAGCTCGTCGTAATCATAATCCTTCGAAAATTCGATTTCTCTTCGTTCTTCTCTTATTTGATAGGTCTGAGGATCGTAGCTTTTATAGACCATCAGCGAATCCGTATACGCAACCTTATATTCGCTCTGTTCAAGAAACGATAACAGCGTTTCGACATGTTCCGGATAAAACTCATCATCGTCATCGAGAAACCCCGTATACTCGCCTGTTGCTTTCTCGATTCCCACGTTCCCCGCATGCGCCCTACCCTTGTTTTCTTCGAGTCTTACATAGTTGAGCGGCACGTCGCCGAGAAGCGTCTTCAGCTCTTCCCTATCGAGTTCGCAGCCGCCGTCGTTGACGAGGACGACTTCAATAGGCCGGTATGTCTGGGCAGAGATACTCGCAAGCGCCTTCTTAAGAAGCTTGGGTCTGTCTTTTGTTCTGACAATTATGGAGACCAAAGGTCTTCGTTCTTCCAAGGTATTGTTCCTCATTCAAAGAGTTCTCCGGATCCTCGCCTCGGTCCGCACGCAGGCGGATTCGCCGAGGAGAACGAGTCGCCTCAGGAGACCCCCTCTACGAGTCGTTGACCTGCGCGGGAATGACGGCAACGTGATATCCCTAAAATTCCCGTAAGTCTGCGTTTTTATTATATTGGATAAGGCCCTCATATTTCCATGACGGCCGGGCGACGGACAAAAGGGAATCAGTATGCCCCTTCCCGTTTGATAACAATTTTCACTGTCTTGAACAATATAACGATATCCAGCCAGAGGTTCCAGTTTCGGACATACCAGGAGTCGAGGGCGATCCGGTAATCGTAGCTTGTATTGCTTCTTCCGCTAACCTGCCACAAACCGGTAATGCCGGGCAACACGCTGAAGCAGAGTTCCGCCATCTCACGGTAGTGCCTGTCTATCTCGTCCTGCGTCACCGGCCTGGGTCCGACGAAACTCATCTCGCCCCTCAGCACATTCAGTATCTGCGGCAGTTCATCGAGGGAGGTGGTCCGGAGAAACCGGCCTATCTTGGTCACCCTCGGATCGTCATTCAACTTCCAGTACTGCTGCCACTTGTTATTCACCTCCGGGTCATCCTGCAGCAACCCCTCGAGCCGGGCTTCCGCGTCCTCGAACATCGTCCTGAACTTATAACACCGGAACGTCGTTCCCTTCCTGCCCACCCTCTCCTGGGAGAAAATAGCCCTCCCCGGCGAACCGATCCGGATGAGAAAGGAGATGAGCGCCATCGGGAAAAATAGGACGGGCAAAAGTACAATGCTCATCAGGATGTCAAAACTCCGTTTTATGAAAATATTGAACGGGCTTGCCAGGTTGTTCTTCATCTCGAAGGCAAATGCCTCTTCATGGAAAAAATGCTGAAGGTTCGTACCCAGGACTGCGATGCCGAATATATCCGGGACAAAGAGAATGCGGTCGACCTTGTGCTGAAGGCCGTTTATCAGTCCCTGGAGACGCTCCTTGCCGGCGCCCGGCATGGCAATGACGAGGTCGTCGATGCCGCACCGGTTTATATATGTTGCCGCCCTGTCCGTCCCCTTGTGGATTTTGACGCCCTCTATTTCGCTGCCCAACTTGCCGGGGTCGTCGTCCAGGAATCCCTTGATCTCGTATCCGTAATTCGGCTCTTTCTTGAGCGCCCTGACAATGAGTTTTCCAGTCTTTCCCGCGCCCAGGATTAGCACCCTCCTCTTCAGAAATCCCAAACGTCTGAGGACCTTCTTCGCGACCATCCGTATGAGCGGAAGGGACAAAAGTGAAATCGTACCCATAAGGGCCACGACCGTCCGGGACATCTCATCGCTCAATTTCCCGATCGACACGATAGTAAAGACGCCGACAGTCGAAAAAAAGGATACCTTCCACAACACCCGTATCTCATCCCAAAAGGAGAACCTTTTTGTGTAGAGCCCCTCGTAGTAGAAGAAAAAGACCCATACGACAAGGACCCACCAGATGTCGAAAAGGCCTCTGAACGGCATCCCTGCAGGAAAGCCTGCATAAAAAAAAGGCAGGATACTGGTCCTCACGAACACCGCGCAATAGAATGTTACCACCACGGTGGTGATATCGACGAAGAAGACGGCCAGAAATTCGGAAGCGAATTTCAGATTGCTGAGGGTCCTAATATTCGCCTCCTGTCAGCGTTGCGGTGACATTCCCGAGCGCCACTTTCGTCTGCAACTTGACGGGTACACGTTTTTCGTCGTCCGTAAGCCATATATACATGTCCCCCCTCCTGTTGAAGAGACCCTCCGATTTCAAGAGAGGTTTTATCACTATGGTATCAAAAACCCCGAGTTTCGTGGTAATTCTTTCCTTCCTGATGACCTGCACCTCGACATTCCATAATTTCTTGCTGTCCACCACGTACACGTAGACGGACTTTCCGGGCACGGCCTTGATCGTCCTGAAATAATAGAAACTCGAAAGGGGATCGAAGGTTTTGTCGGGGATAAGAATGTCCCTTCGCTCTCCATTCAGATAGTCCGTATAAAGAGCCTTGCGCTTCGCCCCGTCAAAGACGATCTCCTTGTTCCGCCTGTACCGTCCTTCCCTGATACTGATGCGGTAATGCAGCGGATTGCCGATCGCAGCGTGACGCAGGGGTTTTGAAAGGACGGACTCTGTTCTGTCGTCGACGGTGTAAAAAAGAGAGACCCAGTCGGCAGAGCGGGCGGTCGAAACAATCCTCGTCGCCCCGTTTTCTTCCCTGATTTCGAGCGTTGCGGTGCCTGTCTTGATTCCTCCCCAGGTAAGGTCGTAGACAAGCTTTTCGGGAACGCGGAAGGCGGAGGCGTCCGGAATCGCGGCGAAAACCGGCAAAAATAACAAGAAGAATGCGCAGAAAAGAAATTTTATTGTGACAGACTTTCCTTTTTCCCGGAACCCCAAGGGACCTCCTGGAGAATTAAAGATTTTTTCTGCTATATTAATATTATGTTTATTATTCCCGCAATAGATTTGAAAGACGGCAACTGTGTGCGCCTGCTTCAGGGGAAGAAGGAGGCGGTGACA
>JAJYLU010000119.1 GCA_021787505.1 Nitrospirota bacterium
AACCGAGATCACCGGCGTGGCCGGCATCAAGGAAGCCGGCAAGGGTAAGATAACCTACCTTGCAGCGCCCCGGTATCTCCGGTACCTGCACGGCAGCGAGGCTTCCTCTGTGATCGTAAAGGAGCCTCTGGAAGGGATAGAGATTGCACAGTTGGTGGTGGATAATCCCCAGTATGCATTCGCCCGGGCCATAGAGTGCTTCTATCCTCCCATGCAAAATACGACGGGCATCAGCGACAAGGCGGTCATATCGGACAAGGCCGTCATCTGCGGGGGCGTCTCCATCTCGCCCTTTGCCTATATCTGCGATGGGGTGACGATCGGCGACGGCACTCTGATTCTGCCCGGCGTCTATATCGGCGAAGGATCGAAGATCGGAAAGGGATGTGTCATCTACCCGAACGTGACCATACGCGAAAAGGTATCTATCGGCGACAGAGTAATCATTCATTCCGGCACAGTAATCGGCTCCGACGGATACGGTTATGTTTTCGAAAAAGGGGAACATTATAAGATACCCCAGGTAGGAGGGGTCGTTATCGGAGATGACGTCGAGATAGGTTCCAATGTCTCTATAGACCGCGCGACCCTTGGCAATACCATCGTCGGCAGAGGGACGAAAATAGATAACCTGGTACAAATTGCGCATAATGTAAAAATCGGCGAGAAATCGCTTCTCATGTCCCAGGTCGGGATTGCGGGCAGCAGCGAATTGGGTAGCTTCGTCACCCTGGCGGGCCAGGTAGGGGTAGCCGACCATACTGAGATAGATTCAGGCACTATCGTAGCCGCACAATCAGGCGTTCACGGACATGTCGTAAAAGGAGTATATTCCGGATCTCCCGCCATCCCTCATGGCAACTGGCTCAGGGCCCAGGCGGTATTTGCGAAGCTCCCTGAGCTTCAAAAAAAGATAAGAGAACTCGAGGCAAGATTAAGCACAATAGAAAAGGGGGCCACCAATGATGACCGTAAATGAAATAATGAAACTCCTTCCCCACCGGTATCCGTTTCTGCTCGTGGACAAGATCGTCGATCTGAAACCCGGGGAGAGCGCCTTAGGGGTAAAAAATGTCACGATTAACGAACCATTCTTCCAGGGGCATTTTCCCGGACAGCCGATCATGCCCGGCGTACTGGTCATAGAGGCGATGGCCCAGGTTGCGGGAGTTATGGCGTTTCGTTCGGGGATAGAGGGCAAGTCAGTCTATTTTATGAGCATCGACAACGCAAAATTCAGGCGTCCCATCGTGCCCGGCGACCAGATAATGATGGAGATCAAGGTCCTGAAGCAGCGGGGGAACGTCTGGAAGTTTTCCGGCACCGCCACCGTTGACGGGAAATTGGTCGCCGAAACCGAATTCACGGCAATGGTAACGGACCGGGAGATCTGAAAGAATGAAGACCAAAATTCATCCCACTGCAATAGTCGATCCGAAGGCTGAAATTGACGCGAATGTAGAAATAGGCCCATTCTGCATCGTGAGGGCCGGGGTAGAGATAAAGAAGGGCAGCAAACTCCTTTCGAACGTGGTGGTCGAAGGGAACACTGCCATCGGCGAAAACTGCACGGTCTATCCGTTTACGAGCATCGGGTTTGCCCCCCAGGACTTGAAGTACCGGGGGGAAGACACAAGTCTCGTCATCGGAAGAGGCACCATCATCAGGGAATATGCCTCCATACACAGAGCGTCGGTCGGAGGCGACGGTGCCACGATAATCGGGGAGAACAGCTTTCTCATGGCATACGTGCATGTCGCGCACGACTGTGTTATCGGCAGCAACGTCATCATGACAAACGCAGCCACCCTGGCCGGCCACGTGGTCGTCGAAGACTTCGCGTACATCGGCGGACTGGTCGCGGTGCATCAGTTTACGCGGATCGGCCGTTATGCGATGGTCGGCGGCTTCAGCGGCATCGGCCAGGACATCCCCCCCTACATGATCGCTTCGGGGGCCAGGGCCAAGCTCTTCGGCCCGAACACCATAGGGCTGCAGCGGCGCGGCTTTTCCGAAAAGACGATCAACGATATCAAGAAGGCTTACAAGATCCTCTTCAGGGAGAAGCGGACGCTCAAAGACGCATTGAAGAAGGTACAGGAAGAGTATCCTTCCTCGCCCGAGATAAAACACCTTGTCGAGTTTATCGAAAAGAATAAGCGGGGGATCTGCCGCTAGCCGAATGAAAAAACTTGGCCTTATCGCAGGCTATGGCGAGCTGCCGTCAGCCGTAGCAGCCGAGGCGCGTGCAAAAGGATACTCTGTCTTCGCCGTGGGCCTCGAACCGCTGGCAGACAGGTCGCTTGCCTCTGCCGTCGATGAAGTAAAGTGGATCAATGTCGGCAAACTCGGCCTGATCATCGACACGCTCAAAAAGGCAGGTGTGGCGGAGGCAGTGCTGGCAGGCAAGGTCCCCAAGTCATTATTATATAAGAGCAAGATTACGCCGGACCTCCGCGCCGTAAAGGTTCTTTTTTCTTTAAAGGACAGGACCGACGATTCGATCATGCTTGCAATTACCGGGGAACTCGCGAGGGACGGCATCACCCTGCTTAACACCACGGATTTCAGCGTGCGGCTTCTGGCGCCGGATGGGGTGCTGGGCAAACACGCACCTTCCAAAAATGAATGGAAGGATATAGACTTCGGGTTCAGAATCGCCAAGGAGATGGGAAGACTGGACATAGGACAAACCGTGGTCGTAAAAGACATGGCGGTGATGGCGGTAGAGGCGATCGAGGGCACGGACGAGGCGATAAGGAGGGGCGGAAAACTTGCGGGCGCAGGGGCGGTGGTGATAAAGGTGAGCAAGCCCCGGCAGGACTTGAGGTTCGACGTGCCGGCGGTGGGGATGGAAACGCTCGCCGCAATGATCGAGGTCCGGGCTCGCGTACTTGCTGTCGAACGGGGCAAAAGCATCATCCTCAACAGGAAGGAAATGCTTAAGAAAGCCGACAAATATGATATTGGCATAGTCGGCTATCAGCCGAAGCAGTAAGCCTGTCTTTCGCATTCCTTACGGTGCCCAGTTTCGATATAATAGCCTATTCCAAATAGTAATAAATCTATAAATTAGTTAAATTGGACAAATAGGGATGATTTTGTTTATATACCCTGTTAATTTCAATTTTAGTTTTTGAAGCTATTCGTTAGTAATAGCTAAAAAATCCAATGAGTTGAGGTGCTTATGCCATACAAGAAGGTCATTTTTTTTGTCGCACCTTTGATGGTCCTCGCACTCCTCCTTCCACTGAGCGCGCCCGCGCAGGAGTCTGCGAACTGCCTCGCTTGCCACAGTTCGATGAAGGGCAGGATAAAGGCCGTCTCGGGCAACCTGATCGAACTGAACATTGATTCCGAAAAATTCCAGGCTTCGGTCCACAGCTCGCTGGCCTGTACCGACTGCCACATCAAATTTTCAGACAACCCTCATACTTCACCGAACGCCCCGGTGCCCCAGGAGGTCCTGGCAATATCGGCGAAGATTTCGAAAAAATATCCCATCGATCCTGTCGCGGCCGCAGCCTGCGTTCAGTGTCACGATGAGATTTACAAGAAGGTGCTCGAAAGCGTACACGGGAAAAACATCACGCAGAAACACCAGACGGACGGCGCCCTCTGCCTCGACTGCCACGGTTCCCCCCATTATATCGTGCCGATCGGCAATCCGGCCGCCCTGATGGGCCGCAAGCATCAGGTAGAAACCTGCGGCAAATGCCACGGGAACAAGGCGCTTAACGAGAAATACAAGATGGAGGAGAACGTTATGGACAGCTTCGAAGAGAGCTTCCATGGACGGAAACTCGCCCTCGGGCATACGAAGGTCCCGGTTTGTGCCAGCTGCCACGGAGCCCATGATGTAAAATCAATGGACGATCCGACCTCTCCTGTATTCGGCAACAACAGGCTGCAGACCTGCGGCAAGTGCCACAAGGGTGCAAACGAAAAATTCATTCCTGCGATTACGCATAAACTGCCCGGTCCGATCCCTTATTACACGGAAAAGGCGCTGATATTTCTGGTACTGGGGGTCTTCACCTTCATCATATCTCACGTTCTGCTCGAGGCATTCTCCGATATCAGGGATGCAATCTTCAGGAAAGGGGGGCACGAATAATGAGCCAGTCAAGCACGACAACTGCACGGGAAATCCCAAAAGAAATAGAGAGGTTCAATGTTACCTTCCGGATACAGCATATCATCATGTTTACGACATTTCTGCTTCTCAGCTTTACCGGCTGGGGGCTCAAGTACGCTTACGCTCCTGGCGGGGTATCGAGCTGGTGGATACGCGTCTGGGGCGGCCCCGAAACCGCAGGCATAATCCATAGGGTCGCCGGGGTCACCATGCTCCTGGACTTCGTCTGGCATGTCATCTATCTCTTCTACCTCTTTGGGACGAAGAGGATGACGATCAACTTGAAGACTACGGTCATCCCTCTTCCAAAAGATGTCTTCGACGTCATAAAAAATTATCTGTATTTCTTCGGTCTCTCCAAGGAAAAGGCGAGATTTGCGAAATACTCCTATGCGCAGAAATTCGATTATTGGGCCGTCTTTTGGGGCATGTTCATCATCGGCTTTTCAGGGTTCTCCCTGGCCTTTCCGATGCTTGTCTCCCATATCATTCCGCAGTTCGCGACGTCCTGGATATGGCAGCTCCTGTCGATCATGCACAGTGACGAGGCGCTCCTGGCGATCGTCTTCATCCTTTTCTGGCATTTCTACAACGAGCATCTGAAGCCGGAGAACTTCCCGATGAGCTGGCTCTGGATAACCGGAAAGATATCGACTGACACGCTGAAGCACCACCACCCCATCGAATACGAGATGCTGTTCCCTGATGCGAACAAGAACAAGGATTAGGGGGAATGATGGCGAGAAAAATTGCGATCCTGTCCCTGATCTTGCTGCTTTTTGCCTGCAACAGATGGAAGCCTGCCGAAAAGCCGGTCGCCGAGGAGAAGGAGCCGCCGGTGCTCGCTTCGCTGCAGGACTCCGGCATGCCCTGCTTCAAATGCCACTCCTACGAGAAATTCTCACTCGATTCGAAGGGGAAATTCTCTCACCCGAAGCATCTCGGGTTCGGGGTACACTGTAACCAGTGCCATATCATCGTGCCTCACAAGGAGATGACGCTAAACAAGGACACCTGCAGCAATTGCCATAACCTGACGGCCTTTACGTACGCGGCTTCTGGCCTGCCCGTGACGTTCTCCCACCAGAACCATCAGAAGAAATACAACTGCAGCGAATGCCACCCGAAGCTCTTCCAGATGAAGAAGGGAACATCGAACATCACGATGGACGAGATGCTCAAGGGCGAAAACTGCGGCAGGTGCCACAACGGAAGAATAGCCTTTTCAGCCAAAGATTGTGCGAAGTGCCATAACCTCTCGGTCCTGAAAAAGGACTTTACCTATCCCGCCGGCGACATGGCTCCCGCGGTCTTCAGCCATCAGGTGCATACCGCTATGTTCGCATGCAGCAGCTGTCATCCCTCTCTCTTTAAATATAAGAGGGGCGGCTCGGGCATGAAGATGGACGACCTCTATCAGAACAAGTTCTGCGGCAAGTGCCATGACGGCAAGACGGCGTTCGCCTCGACCGAATGCCAACGGTGTCATAGGTAATTAAGCAGGAGACCCTGAAAGGGGCAGGCCGTGTCTGCCCCTTTTTCCCTGCCCCGGCCGCAAAAAAACAGTTTTCGATGCCTCCCTTCCGTCCCTGCTTCGAAGAAAGGTGCTGCCCGGAGTGTTGCATTTAATGTATAATGAAGAATTGTGGATCCCCCGCAGATTGCGTACTTAGGTACCAAACAGCGACAGGGGAAGAAAGAAAAGTTTATTGAGGAGAGTTTGCCATGACGAAATATTGCCCGCTGGGTCGTTCTAAGCTTTTAGCAGCAATTCCGTTTTTGCTGTTGAGCGCCGTTACCATGATGATGCTCTCAGGATGCAGTGACAGCCGTACGTATACTGTTTCGGGGAAGATCACATCGGGTGGCGCCCCTCTTTCGGGCATTATAGTGACTTTTGCGGACGAGAATTCAAATACAATCGAAACAACGACTACGGATGCAAACGGCAACTATAGCTTTACGGATGTCTCCGGCGGCATTTACACTGTAACGCCTTCGCGGACAAGCTTTGGCATTTTTACCCCGCCCTTCAGGAAGGCATTCCTCGACGGCCTCAGCGCGGTCGGATTTGAC
>JAJYLU010000120.1 GCA_021787505.1 Nitrospirota bacterium
ATGAGTTTTATGACATCCTTGAGACCCCTTTGGGAGCACTCTATCTTGTCTTCAGCGGCTACTTTCTGACAGGCATCGCGTTCGCGAAGCCGGGTGGGCTGGTCATGAAAAAAAATGAGGAGACCGAGGCAGTAAAAAGAGAGCTGACCGAATATTTCGAAAAGGGCAGAAGAGATTTCACCTGCAGGACCTCCTTTCTGGAAGGAACTGATTTCGAAAGGGAAGTCTGGAACGCGCTGAAAGAAGTGCCCTACGGAGAGACGAGGACCTACAAATGGATGGCGGAGAAAGTAGGAAAACCTCATGCATTCAGGGCCACCGGAAACGCCCTCGGCAAGAACCCGATACCGATCATATTCCCATGTCACCGGATCATCGAATCCGACGGCTCCATAGGGGGGTATTCTTCCGGCATCGATATCAAGAGGAGGCTCCTCGAGATCGAATACTACACGAAACTGTCACGGGGCTGATGAAACGCTCGGCAGATAGAAGGACTGCCTTCCGCTCAGAAGCTCTCTTCCTGCCGTTCTAAGTTCATTTCGCTACTGCCGTGAAACTCACCCTCCGGGCTCGAACAGTCACGGCAGCTTAACGCTCCATTTCTCCAAGAACGGCGACGCAAGTAGAGCTATTCGCTTGCGTCAGTCCTCCAGCTGCTTTTTGGGTAGGTGGCACAATCAACTTCGACCATTTGAGAGATGAGATTTTCACGGGGTTTACAAAGCCTTGTAGTGCATGGTAGATTTCATGATGAAATACGGAGAAAAAATAATAAAGAAAGCGAAGCTCGAGATATGGGAAAACCCTTCTCCCGAGCGGGATTACGAGATCAATATAACCTGCCCCGAGTTCACCTGCCTCTGCCCCAGGTCGGGGTATCCGGACTTCGCCTCGATCAACGTGCGATACGTGCCGGACATGAAGATCGTCGAGCTGAAGTCTCTCAAGTTATATCTCAACTCCTTCAGGGATGCCTACATCTCCCACGAAGAGATAACGAATCTGGTCTATTCCGAGCTGAAAAAGAAACTGAAACCGAGATTCCTCGAAGTGGTCGGCGACTTCAACCCGCGGGGGAACGTGAAGACGGTGATCAGGGTGAGTTCGGAGCAGGGGCAAGAAAAGGTTAGGCCCCTTTCGCCCGTTCGATAAACAATTTCATCTTCCCGAGGTCTTTCTTCCCCTTGGCAAGCTCCACCCCGCTGCTCACATCGACCCCGTACGGCCTGACGTATTTTACCGCTTCGATGACATTATCGGGCGTCAGCCCACCGGCAAGGATGATCCTCCCGAACCGTTTCGCCTCGACCGCTATGTCCCAGTTGAAGAGCATCCCGGTGCCGCCTAGCTTGTCCGGAGAGTATGCATCAAGGAGAAAAGCGGAGACATATTTCTTGAATTGGACCAGCGGCGCGAGACTATCGAGGGATTTTACCCGTATCGCCTTGATTACCCGCCACGGCATCCTGCATGACTCCGGCGGTTCTTCGCCGTGAAGCTGCACGAGGTTGACACCGGTTGCCGAAATGAGTTTGCCTATCTCCGCGGGGGATTCATCCACAAAGACGCCAACTGCATGTATAAATGGAGGCAGCACCTTTATAATGCTGGCGGCCTTTTCCGGAGAAATAAAACGGGGACTTCCCTTGAAGAAGACAAACCCGAGCGCGTCAGCCCCGTAATCGACCGCGGCGAGCGCGTCATCGATATTGGTAATCCCGCAGATTTTTACTCTTACCATAAAAATAAAGGGCGAACACAGGGATCCGCCCTATAATTCACCTTAGCCTTGCATAAAGCAAGCACAACAAAGACAGCGGATGTGGCGAAAAAAGGCCATAATCAGCGGCTCCGCACAGTCCCTGGTGGGGCTGGCCAACTTTCTTTTCAAGTTCATTCATGGTGAAATCAGCGTTTACGTGAATCACAATCAAATTCTGCCGCTTTTATGGCTTTTTTCGATATGTCCGCTTCTGTGTAGTGGATCATTAGATTTACTATCTAAATTACCGGCAGTTTTGCCAACGCTTCCTTTATCTTTTCGTCCGGGTACGCATAATCGACGAGCTTGCCTGCGAGGTAGTCTTCGTAGGCGGTCATGTCGAGATATCCGTGTCCGCTGAGGTTAAAGAATATGGTTTTTTCTTTTCCTTCTTCCTTTGCCAGGAGCGCCTCGTCGATAGCCGCCCTAATCGCATGGGAGCTCTCGGGAGCCGGGATTATGGCCTCGGTTTTCGCGAACTGTATCGCCGCCTCGAAGACCTGGGTCTGGCCGTATGCAACCGCGTCGATCAGTTTGTCGTTATAGAGCTGACATATAAGCGGAGCGTCTGCATGGTACCGGAGACCTCCCGCATGGATACCAGGAGGCATAAAATCATGGCCGAGGGTATACATCATCATTAATGGCGTCAGCCCCGCCGTATCGCCGAAATCATATCTGAATTCGCCCCTGGTGAGCGTCGGGCAGGATATCGGCTCGACCGCCAGGACCCGCAGTTTCTTTCCATTGATTTTGTCCTGGAGGAAGGGGAAACTGACGCCGCCGAGGTTGGAGCCGCCGCCGCAGCACCCTATGACCACGTCCGGATAATCGCCCGCCATCGCGAACTGCTTCTTCGCCTCGAGACCTATCACCGTCTGATGGAGAAGTACATGGTTCAGGACCGAGCCGAGTGCGTAATTCGTGTCGTCGTGGGTCGCGGCATCTTCGACCGCCTCGGATATCGCGATGCCGAGACTCCCGGGACTGTCCGGGTCTGCCTCAAGTATTTTCTTTCCTGAATTCGTCATTGTCGAAGGGCTGGCATGGACAGTGGCGCCCCATGTCTCCATCGAGATCCTTCGGTAAGGTTTTTGATTGAAACTGACCTTGACCATATATACCGTCACATCAATGCCGAAGAGGCTTCCGGCAAGGGCAAGGGCGGAACCCCACTGGCCGGCGCCTGTCTCGGTCGCGATCCTCTTGACGCCCGCCTTTTTGTTGTAATAGGCCTGCGGGATGGAAGTGTTCGGCTTGTGGCTGCCCGCGGGACTCACACCTTCGTATTTGTAATAGATCTTTGCCGGCGTTTTAAGCGCTGCTTCGAGCCTGTGTGCGCGATAAAGGGGGGAGGGCCTCCAGAGACTGTAGATATCCAGGACCTCTTCAGGTATATCGATCCAACGCTGGGTCGAGACTTCCTGCTCTATCAGGGACATCGGGAATATCGGCTTCAGGTCGTCCGGGCCAATCGGCTGTTTCGTCGCCGGATGGAGCGGCGGCTTCGGCGGGTTCGGCATGTCCGCCATGATGTTGTACCACTGCTTCGGGATCTCCCTGTCTGGAAGTACGATTTTAGTCTCTCGCATAACTTGCCTCCGGATTATTTTAGTCTGAACGGCCTATTTTTACTTCCAAGTCAATACGTTAAGATAGCATAAATACAGGCCAAAAGGAAAAACCTATCCGCACGGGCAGAGCTCATCCGCCTGCCTTTTGATCGTCCTGGCGGTTGCTGCGTCGAGCCCGCTCCTTCTCAAAAAGTCCTGCTCTTCCATGTCTGCGATCTCCTGGGCCAGGATGATGTCGTTTCGCAAGAGGGACTCTAGCACCTTCTTCCCCGCGGCAGGAAGGACCGTGACCGGGTATAGCCTCCTCCCCTCTATCATCTTTTCGAGGCTCTCCTTTGCCGGGTATCTCCAGCTCATGATCCCGAGGCCGGTGCATTCCGCATACTTGATTGCGTCCGCAGTCAGCCGGGTATTCGTCACGAGCAACCCCCGGTAAGTAACGTTTTCCTCCGCGGGGTTTTGATCGAAGGCCTTCCGGATATCTTCGAATCGCGAGTGGATGTAGAGCGCTACTTTTACGTCGGTAGGGTTGCCGCCGTTGCTGTGATATTTGCATTCCACGACAAAATGCTCATCCCCCTTGACTGCGTAGACATCGACCTCGTGGGTTACACAGTATCCCGCCACTATCTTGTCGACTTCGACGTCGTACCCGTGGGATCTAAGGATTCTCGCAACGTATTTCTCGAAGGGATACCCCGATGGTCCGAGGGCCGAGAGCGCCTTCTTGAGAGAATATTTCATGCCGGACACGGCATTGTACTGCCTCAGCAGCTTCTTCGCCAGCCTGAAGATCGACTTTGTATGGGACAACGGCGGCATCAGCCGTTCGACCTTTTGCGCTATCTCCGCCGCAATGTCGGATGGCGCGCCGGAGCGGACGAGCGAGTCGACAAGCTTGCGGACCTCGAATTTCTCCTGTTGTCCCGACGCCTTCGTGATCGTTATATCCATTAAAGAAAATTTTACACCATCGGGCATTTCAATAGGAACAGCTTTTTTCATGCTGTGTTATAATTCTTTTGCCCTGTGCCGCATAGTCTTTACGGATAACCCTTGCGGCAGGGAGGGGAGGCGCTATGAGATTGCACGAGGATGTCCTGAAGTTTATCGGCAATACGCCGCTTGTGCGCATCAACCGAATGGCCGAGTCAGGAAGTGCCTTGATATGGGCGAAACTCGAAGGGTGCAACCCGGGTGGGTCGGTAAAGGACAGGATCGCCCTGTCGATGATAGAGACGGCCGAAAAGTCGGGAAGGTTAAGGCCGGGCGGTACGATAATCGAACCGACGAGCGGCAATACGGGAATCGGACTTGCGATGGTCGCTGCCGTCAAGGGATATAAACTGGTGCTTACCATGGCTGAAACGATGTCTATGGAGCGGAGGCAACTGCTCCAGGCCTATGGTGCCGAGCTCATACTGACGGAGGGGAAGAAGGGCATGAAAGGTGCGGTAGATAAGGCATCGGAAATCCACAGGGAGCATCCTGAATTTTATTTTATGCCCCAGCAGTTTGAAAATCCGGCGAACCCTGAAGTCCACAGAAAAACAACGGCTGTAGAGATATTGAACGACCTGGGCGCTGTACCGGACGGTTTAGTGGCGGGTGTAGGCACGGGCGGCACGATCACCGGCATAGGAGAGGTGTTGAAGGAACGCAACCCCGAAGTCTGGATCGCTGCGGTCGAGCCGGCTGCCTCGCCGGTGCTTTCGGGCGGTAACCCCGGACCCCACAAGATCGCCGGCATCGGTGCGGGATTCTTTCCCGGGGTGCTGAATACAAAGGTCTATGATGAGGTGATCCAGGTAACCGACAATGATGCTGCCGATACGGCGCGGGCACTTGCCAGGAAAGAGGGCATCCTTTCCGGCATTTCGTCCGGCGCAGCGATGTGGGCCGCTCTCAAGGTCGCCGGGAAGCTCGGCAAGGGCAAAAAAGTCGTGGTGATCCTGCCTGATCGGGGCGAACGTTATCTGAGTACCGGCCTCTTTGCCTCAGAATCGCCGTAAGACACGACATCCTGAAATAAAGTAATGCTAATGCGTGACGAAGAGGCGGACATGCTGAAAAAAGCCATAAAAGCGGCAGGATTGATTGTGATTCACGTAAACGCAGACGTCACCTTGAGTGATTTTCCAAGAAAGGTTGGCCGGTGATAGTGAGGAGCCGCTGATTATGGACTTTTTTCGCCAACGTCCGCCTTATCTTTATACAATTGTTAATGGCGAGGTTATACTATGCGTATCACTTCGGTAATGCTTCCCCTTCTGTCCTTCTGGACTCTTATCCTCCTTCTTTCGTGCAGCCAGCAGATTTCAGATGATGAAGCAAAGAAGATGGTCCTTCAGTGTGTGAAATATCCGCAGCCGGTGTTTAATATGACCCATGCGGGCCATGCCGGCAGCCCTGATATCCCAAAATTTATACAGGGGGTCGAAAAGTTAGCTGCGGAAGGATATATCAGGGAGGAGTCGGGTGTAGAGGGCAAAGGGGAGAAGAACAGGACTTACATGCCGACCGACAAGGGCCGGGGCTTAGTAAACGGTGTATATATAAGGGATTCGTTTGCGATGTTCGACGGCGCCCTATGCAATGAAGTGCTTAAGAAGATAGAAAGGGTGGATTTCGACAAGGACAACGCTACGGTGACCGTCAGGTATGTGACCGGGTATGAGCCGATCGAGCCTTTTTATTCTCTCCTCTGCATCAACGCCTATTGTGAATACTTCGGAGAAAAACTGAAAAAAGATGAGGCGAGGACTGTAAAGCTCAGAAAATACGGCAACGGCTGGAAGCCGGTAGCCTCATGAAATAGACCTTCAAAGTCCTTATTGCCTTCACGCGTAAAAGGCACAGATC
>JAJYLU010000121.1 GCA_021787505.1 Nitrospirota bacterium
GCGCCCCCCTGACGATTTCAAGGTCGGAGGCTGTGATCAACCGGAGCGCGGCAGGCATCGTAGCTGCGGGCAGCGTGAAGGCGGACAAGAGCGCCGCCTTCATTGTGCTCACGAACACCGTCGAGGGAGAACTTACTACGCTGCTCGACTGGAAGTCCGCCGCGGCCCTGAGCGCGGTGGCCGGAGGCATTTGGGGGTTGCTGTCACTTCTAAGAAGGAAGTAGAATGGAAATCCCTTCAAGCGTCGTCGAGCTGATAAAGCATGCCATAGAGGAGGACATCGGCCACGGCGACATCACGACGGCCCTGCTGGTCCCGGAGGCGAACGAGTCGAGGGCCTTGTACGTGGCGAAGGGGAATTTCGTCCTCGCCGGCATGCCCTTTGCCGAAGAAGTCTTCCGCATCATCGATCCCCTGGTTTCATTCAAGGTCTTCTATCACGAGGGCGCGAAGGTCTCACGGGGAGACGTCCTTGCAGAGGTGTCGGGCAAGACGAGAGTGCTGCTTGCAGGAGAAAGGGTGAGCCTCAATATCCTCCAGAGACTTTCCGGCGTCGCTACACTCACCAGCCAGTTCGTCGATGCCGTAAAGGGAACGAGGGCAAAGATACTGGACACCAGGAAGACTACCCCTTGCCAGAGGTTCATGGAAAAATACGCGGTGAGGATGGGCGGCGGGATGAATCACCGTTTCGGTCTTTTTGACGGTATACTCATCAAGGACAACCACATCGAGGAGGTCGGCGGGATAAGGGAAGCGGTAAGTCTCGCGAAGGCGGGGCATCATCTTGCGAGGATCGAGGTGGAGGTGGAGAACCTCAAGGAACTCCAGGAGGCGATCGAAGCGGGGGCCGATATCGTGATGCTCGACAACATGACTGCCCGGGATATGGCGGAAGCGGTGCGCTTCGTGAACGGGAGAGTGACGGTCGAGGCCTCGGGCAATGTCACTATCAGCAACGTAAGGGAGATTGCCGAAACGGGGGTCGACCTCATATCGGTCGGTGCGCTTACCCACTCGGTCATCGCAGCGGATATCAGCATGAAGATAGTAAAGTGACATGGAATTGGCGAGGGCTCATATCTATGTCAGGGGCAGGGTCCAGGGGGTGTTCTATAGGGCCTTTACGCAGGGCGTAGCTACGAGGCTCGGTCTCCATGGGTGGGTGAAGAATCTTTACGACGGGAGGGTCGAGGTGGTCTTCGAGGGAGACCGGCCCCTGGTCGAGCAGGCGATAAGCGAATGCAGGCAGGGTCCTCGCGGCGCTTATGTAGATGATGTCGATGTGGCATGGGAGACGTATTCGGGGAAGGAAAACGGGTTCGGAATCAAGTATTAGGCTGTCCAGACAATACGCGCCGCTGAGGCCGCCTGCATTTTGCTCTCACGACCGCATCTCCTGCGCAATGTATTGACCATGCCGGCTTTATTCTGCAAGAATAATCAGCAATGATAGATCGTATCGAAGAAAAGGTTTTCTCAGGCGGCCGGATCACGTCCGAAGAGGCTCTCGCAATCGTCCGTGTGTCGGGTCCGGATGTGTTCGCCCTTTTTTCCTCTGCCGCCAGGATCAGAAACAGCTTCCGCGGCAACGTAGTCGATATCTGCGCAATCATAAACGCTAAGTCCGGGGCGTGTCCCGAAGACTGCGCCTACTGTGCCCAATCCTCCAGGAGCCTTTCCGGTCCGCCGGTTTTCCCTCTTGTCGATAAAGAAGTGGTGATCGGGAATGCAGCGGAGGCGAAAGAGGGCGGGGCCAGGCGGTTCTGCATCGTGACGAGCGGAAGAAAGGCCGCAAAGGGAGAAATAGAGCGGATCGCCGTGATGATTGCTGAAGTCAGGGCTATGGGGCTTCTTCCCTGTGCAACGCTCGGTCTTCTCGGCAAAGAGGAACTCCTCCTTCTGAAGGAGGCCGGCCTGGAGCGGTTTCATAACAATATCGAGACGTCCGAGAGGTTCTTTCCCGAGATATGCACCACGCATACTTTTCAGGAAAAATTGAGGACGATAGATGCTGTTAAATCAACCGGGCTTTCCCTCTGTTCGGGCGGCATCTTCGGTCTGGGGGAAACATGGCGGGACAGGATCGATATGGCGAGCACGCTCAGGGAAATCGGACCGGACTCAGTCCCGATAAATTTTCTCGTCCCGGTGAAGGGCACCAGGCTTGGCGGCCATGCCCCGCTTGGCCCTTTTGAGGCGCTCAAGATCATAAGCCTGTTCCGGTTTATGCTGCCGGACAAGGAGATACGGGTATGCGGCGGCCGGGTGCAGACGCTCGGGGAATTTCATCCCCTGATATTCGCCGCAGGTGCGGACGGTCTTTTGTCGGGGAATTACCTGACGACTACCGGGCGGAGTTTTGGGGATGATCTGATACTGATCCGGCAGCAAGGCCTCGGCACGTGATCCGGCAATGATAACGGCGCTTAGGAGAGTGTCCGTATGGTAAGTATCAGAATGAGGGCTTCCCGAAGGGCTGGGAACAAAAAAGCTTCGGGGAAGAGTGGGGATAACTTTTCCCGCGAGGTCCATATTTCGGGCGCTGAGGGGATGTACGGCGACGACGATGTGAAGCGCGTGGTCCGCGAATACATCGGGAGGGCGACCGGGCACAGCCGCGGCAGGCCGGACAGGATCGACATCACCATAGAGAGGGTCGCGGAGAGACCGAGACTGCTCCGCGCTCTGCCGGTAAAGACGCTCAGGTGCGGCACTCCGCGCATGGCAGGGAAGTATATAAGAAAAATGCTCACCGCGGCAGGGGTGTCGGGGCGGGCCGTCAACAAAGGAATGGGGATAGTTTTCGGCGATGATACGATGAGAGGCGCAGCCATTATCTACGCCGGATCCGGCAAGAGGGCGGAGCCGGACAAAAAAAGAGGGGTGCGTGCGTCGATGCTTGGCATCAGCAGGAGCGCAGCGGTCTCGCTCGGCCGGGCACTCCGGGGGCAGGGAATTCATACCGCCACTGTCGTCGAGGCGGTCGTGCTTGCCTCGAAGGTGGCCTCATGCCCGTATGTCCTCGCGGAACTCTGTGTTTCCGATGATCCGGATTACACGACCGGTTATGTTGCGACCCGGAAACTGGGGTATGTGAGAATTCCCCGTATCAAGAGAAAAGGAGAAAAGAAGGGCGGCAGGGTTTTTTTTGTGGATGACGGCGCAGTGGTGGGTGGCGTGACCGAATATCTCGAAAAAAGACCTGTCTTGGTCAACAGGATTTCTGAATGCGGCGGCGTCCATTCGATAGATGAAGTCATCGGTAAGCATCATATATAATCCGGCCGCAAGAAAGGCGTCGAACGCGAATATCGACCGTGCGGTATCTTTTCTCGGAAGGGAAGGGTTCGAGGTCGAAGTGCTCAGGACCGAAAGGAAGGACCACGCGCGCCAACTGGCGGAAGAGGCGCTCAAGAAAAGGCCGTCTCTCATTATCGCAGCAGGAGGAGACGGGACGATCAACGAAGTGATCAACGGCCTGGCATGGTCCGGTACGCCGGCTGCAATCCTTCCCATGGGCACTACCAACGTGCTTGCGAAGGAGCTGAATGTGCGCGAAGACCTTTACGGTGCGCTCCGCACGGCGGTCGCCGGCAGTCCGAAAAAGGTGTCGCTCGGCAGGATAGAGATCGAAGGCGGATTGAGGTATTTCTGTCTCATGGCGGGGGTGGGACTTGACGGGAAGGCGGTCCATGACGTCAATCCTTCGATAAAGAAGGTTTCCGGAGGGGCCGCATATATTCTCAGCGGGATCAGGAATATCGCGATGTTTTCGCCGGAGAGGATAGAACTCCTTGTGGACGGGAAAGAGTTTTCGGGGTATACGGCAGTGATCGGCAAGGCGGCCAAATACGGCGGCAACTACAAAGTGACGCCGGATGCGAATCTCCGGGACCCCTTCCTTTTCGCGTGTATATTCCGCGGAGGGAGACGTCTCGACCTGCTGCGTTACTCGATAGGGGTGCTCAGGGGCACCCACCTTCGCTATAAGGACGTGGACTATCTGAAGGCGTCAAGTGTGGAAATCCTGGGAAGGGCACACATGCAAGTGGATGGAGACTATCTGGGCCTCAGCCCCGCCAGGGTGTCGGTCGCCGTGGGGGCGCTCAGTCTGATATTCTGATCTAAGCCGATTAAAGGGCAACTGTCCGCGCCAAGCCGCAAAGAACGCAAGAAAAGCGGCAACTCGAGAGGCTTGTTGTTAGCTATGCAGTCCGGATTGAGATATCTGTGTGATGATGCCGCCGCCAATTACCGTATCTCCAAGGTAAAAGACCGCACTCTGACCAGGCGCAGGCGCCCACTGGGGATCATCAAAGAGTACTGTAGCCTGTCCGTCAAGCATCTCAACCGTAGCGGGAACGTCTTCCATCATAGACCGGACTTTTACTGTCGTCCTGAAGGGAGATGCGGGGGGAGAAACCAGCCAGTTGAGGTCTGTTACCCCGATCTTGCTCATCAGGGCGTCCTCACGTCTCCCCACGCGAACGAGATTGTTCAACGGATCTATTCCCGTTACGTAGCAAGGGTCCGGAGAGGCTATACCGAGTCCCTTTCTCTGGCCTATGGTGTAGTGGCATATCCCCTTGTGCAGCCCAAGCGCATGTCCCGACTTGTCCATGATCGGACCGGGACGGCACGACGATGGGGAAAGTTCTCCGATGAACTTTGCATAGCCTCCCTCACCGATAAAGCATATTTCCTGACTTTCGGGTCTCTCAGCCGCCGGAAGATGCAGCGAGCGGGCGATCTCCCTTACCTCCTTTTTCGTAAGGCCGCCGAGAGGCAGCAGCAGTCGATTGATTTCTTCGGGTCTTAACAGATAAAGGACATAAGACTGATCTTTCCCCCGGTCTATGCCCTTCTCAAGAAGGGGCCTTCCGGCCGCGACTTCCGCTGTGTCCGTCCTTGCATAGTGACCGGTTGCAATATATTCGGCATTCCGCCTCTGCGCTTCTCCAAGCAAATAAGGGAACTTGATATTGCGGTTACAGAGAATGCAGGGATTCGGGGTGACGCCCTTTTCGTACGCGGCAGCGAAGGGTTCGATTACCTTCTCGATGAATGCTTCCCGGACGTCCAGTTCGCTATGCGATATTCCGATCTCCTCAGCGGTTTTCGCAGCGCTTTGTGTCGCCTCGAAAGAGCAGCACGCCTCATAATTGCTTCTCTCCCTTGCCTCCCAGAGAATAAAACTGACGCCCTCCACCTCGTATCCCTGTTTCTTCAGGAGATACGCGGTGACGCTTGAATCGACTCCGCCGCTCATTCCTACAACGACCCTGGCCATCTTTTACTATAACAGAAATAGGCGCATGTTCCCCGGGGGGCGTGCCCCTCGCAAGAGGCGGACTGAGCCCGTTGCATCCTGCCGTACGGGGAGTATAATAATATGCAAACCGGCTGAAGACAGCGGAAGCCGGAGACTGTCGGGGCAAGGGGAGAAATAAACCGATGCATGAGAAGAATGGCGCGAACATTCTTGTGGTGGATGATGATGAATTCGTGCTTGATTCAATATCAGCCCTTCTGGAGGAATACGGTTACAGTGTCACCGTCTCAGGCAGCGCCGGGGAGGCGCTTGCCAAGTTCCGCGAGAGCAGCCCGAGCGTCGTACTCACCGATATAAGGATACCGGGGATCTCCGGCGTGGAGCTGATCGAGAAGATCCATGCACTTAATCCTGACGTGCCCGTTATCCTGATGACGGCATATGCAGGACTGGATGTGGCGGTCGACGCGATCAAAAAGGGCGTTTTCGACTTCTTGACCAAACCGTTCAGGGCTGAATATCTCTACCATTCCATCGAGAAGGCGGTACGCTACTACAGGCTTGTGAAGATCGAAAAGGACTATAAGGCCGACCTCGAGGACACGGTAAGTGCAAGGACAAAAGAACTGGCGGACGCAGTAGTGATGGTCAAGAGCCTGAGCAGGGAAGTCGTCCAGAGGTTAACCGCCGTCGCGGAGTTCAGGGATACGCACACAGGCGAACACATATCGAGGATCGGCCTTTATGCTAATAAGATCGCCGAAGCGCTGAACATGTCTGAGGAGTTCATGGAATCGCTCACCTTCGCGAGCGCAATGCACGACATCGGGAAAATCGGGATTCCGGACAACATCCTGCTTAAGCCGGCTGTGCTTACCAAAGAAGAATTC
>JAJYLU010000122.1 GCA_021787505.1 Nitrospirota bacterium
TCTCGAGGCGACGTTTATAAGTAACCCCAAACAATACGCTCATCTTTGCTACAATAGCCGAATGGACAATCAATCCCTCAAGTCAAAGATGATCGAGACCTTCAACGCGGTATCGGCAGGCTATGACAACCGTTCGCTCCGGTTTTTTTCCGAGAGCGCAAAATGCATGGCGCAATATCTGGATTCGCGCGACATCAGGCGTATACTCGACGTGGCGACCGGCACCGGCAATCTTGCTCTCGAAATCGCCAGGACTTTCCCTGACACTCAGGTGACGGGGATCGATTTTTCAGCGGGCATGCTGGCGCAGGCCCGCGAAAAAGCAAAAGCGGAAGGTCTCGGGAATGCAGAATTCCTCGAAATGGACATGCATGAGATAGCGCTTCCGGACGGTCATTTCGATGCGGCCGTCTGCGCCTTCGGCGTCTTCTTTGCCGAAGACATGGCGAAGCAGTTACGGCACATTGCGGACAAAATAAGGCCCGGAGGGAAAGTCGTCATTTCGTGTTTCTACCAAGATTCTTTTCAGCCCCTGGTCGAGATGCTTTCGGAACGGCTGGAGTTGTATGGGATCGAGAGGCCTCCTCTAAGGTGGAGACTGATCGCAACTGAACCGAAATGTCAGGCGCTTTTTCGCGACGCAGGATTGGAGGAAATCCGTGTGGAACGGAAAGACCTCGGCTATTATCTGAAGGGTCCGACGGAGTGGTGGGACATCATCTGGAACGCGGGGTTCCGCAACCAGGTGAGTCAGCTCTCCCCGCAGGATTTGGAGAGGTTCAGAGAAGATCACATGGAGGAAATCGGAATTCTTCGGACGCAAGATGGGATATGGCTCAATGTAAAGGTGCTGTATACCACCGGGATCAGGCCGGTGAGGTAGCCCGACATAGTAGCCGGACAAGAACGCTGAAAAAGTCTTGTAATGACGACATGATCATCCCTTTTCTCCACGTGACCGCAGTTTTCACGCCGGTGGCTCCCAGAAAAAGGCTGGCTGGCCTCCAGATAGGTCAGTAAGGTGTCGCGACAAGCCATTTTTCATCGCCCCTGCCCGGCTTTGTAAAACTTTGTTTAGAACTTTCCGAAATGGCAAGGTTGTAGAACTTTCATCTGTTTAGTTTCCGCAGTAATAGCACAAACGACTCGAAATTTGACAATCCTCCCGCAGGGCAAGTAATTTAAAAGATATGATCGCGATAGTTGATTATGGAATGGGGAATCTGAGAAGCGTCGAAAAAGGCTTCAAGAAAGTCGGCGTCGAAGCGAAGGTGACGTCGAGTGCCAGGGAGATCGACGACGCTTCAGCGGTCGTGCTGCCCGGTGTCGGAGCCTTCAGGGACTGCATAAGAAATCTTACCGACCTCTCGCTGACCGGGGCCATCGCCAAGGCGATACAGAAAGGCAAACCTTATCTCGGCATATGCCTCGGCCTTCAGGTGCTCTTCAGCGAATCCGAGGAGTTCGGCAGATGTACAGGGCTCGATATCCTGAGGGGGAAGGTCGTAAGGTTCCGGATCAGGGAGAAGGTCCCCCACATGGGATGGAACACCGTCAATGTCGTGAGAAGGCCCCCCATTTTCTCAGGCATTCCGGACAACGCATACTTTTACTTCGTCCATTCCTTTTACGTGGTGCCGGACGACGAAGGCGTGGTCGCCGGTACGACCGATTACGGCATTTCTTTCACTTCGATGGTCTGGAAGGACAACGTCTTTGCGACCCAGTTTCATCCCGAAAAAAGCCAGGAGATGGGACTGAAGGTCCTTTCCGGCTTCGGGCAGTTCGTAAAAAAGTCCTGACTCTGGACACAGTCCGAATCGGGATCGTGCCTCTCAGGGCTGCATCTTCCTGATCACTTCGCCCAGCTTCCGTATCTCCTCCCCGTAGAGAGCCCAGTCTCCCTCACGCTGCGCCTTCATAGCGCGGTCGAAATGCTCACGGGCCTGCGAGGCCAGACCCTTTTTCTCCGTCACCGCGGCAGGCCGCGCCACAGAAACAGGCACAGTCTCATCCGATACCCTCACCTCCCCGAATATCCGCGAAAGCGCGGCATCGAGCGTCTCCTCCATCGCGATACGGTTTTCATAGGCGACGATCACCCGCTTGAGTTCCGGTATCTTGCCGTTTTCGGCCCGGAGATAGAGCGGCTGGACATAGATGAGCGAATTCTCGATCGGGATCACAAGCAGCGTCCCCTGGATCACCTGCGAGCCGCGCTGGTCCCAGAGCGATATCTGCCGGGAGATGTCCGTGTCCTGGTTGATCCGCGCCACGATCTGTTTCGGCCCGTAAACGAGCCGGTCCTTCGGGAAACGGTAGACGATCATTTTTCCGTACTCTTCACCGTCGCTGCGTGCGACCATCCACGCCGACAGGTTGTCCTTCTTCTTTGGATTGAAGGGGAGCATAAGGATGAATTCCTCCTGCTTCTCGCCGGGGAGTTTCATGATCGTATAGTAGGACTCCATCACCTCTTTGCCTTCGGCCCCGAGGGCCGGAATCTCCCATTGGTCCTCGCGGTTGTAGAAGATCTGGGGGTCTTCCATGTGATACGTAGAGTAGACCCGCGACTGGATGTCGAAGATATTGAGGGGATACCGTATATGCCGTTTCAGGTCGGCCGGCATCTCCGACAAAGGCCTGAGGGCCCCGGGGAAAACTGAAGCGATCGTCCTGATCAGCGGGTCTTTCCGGTCGGCTATGTAAAACATCATCGTCCCGTCGTAGGCATCGACCGTGATTTTGACGGAGTTCCTGATGTAATTCATTCTCCGTCCGACAGGCTGTGAGTAGGGGAACCTGTCGCTCACCGTGTAGCCATCCAATATCCAGAAGAGCTTCCCGTCGCCGCTGATAACCATGTATGGGTCCGAGTCGATCATCAGAAACGGCATAGCCGCGCGTACCCGTTCGATTATGTTCCGGTGGAAAAGGACCTTGCTCTCCGGGGTGACGTCGTTCGACAGGAGGAGCTTCATCGACCGGAAATAGGCGGCGAATGCCAGCTTCTTCAAAAAAGAATCTATCTTCACCCCGCGCGTTCCCGAATACTCGGTAAAGACATTCTCCTCTCCCGATGGGTAATCGAACTCCTTCGATTTCGTGTTCACAATCACGTACTCACTCGAGAGCCTGCCGAAATAGATCCCGGGGCGGGTAACCTTGATCGTCCCGAGAGACGAGACCGGCGGGATGTCTTTGATGAAGAGCACAGGCAGCCCTTCGGGGGTGACCTGATTCACCGGACCGAGCGTCAGTCCGTATCCGTGGGTAAAGGTCAGCGTCTCATTGATCCAGTTGCGGGTAGGGATGCTCTCGGTCGACAGCTCTCTCGGGGAGAGCATAGTCTGGCGGTATTCGCCGTTGATCATGTAACGGTCGTTTCCGACCGAGGAGAACTCGTAGTAAGTGCGTATCTCTTGGATTTGGCTGAAGGTGTCCAACAGTGGGCGGTGGTCCCAAAGACGTATGTTCTTTATCGTCGCGCTGTTGTTCGTGATGTCGTTTCGGTTGAGTGAGGTGCTGCCGGAGATGTTCCGTTCTTCCGCCCCGTCAAGCCCGAACGCCTTGCGCGTGAAGGCGATATTATGCCTGATATACGGGGTTTCCTTGACCAACTCGTTCGGCGCCACCACGAATTTCTGGAGGACCACCGGATAGACCGAGTTCCCGATGAAGGAGGCCACAACATACACTGCGACCCCGGACAGCAGGAGCAGCGTGCGCCTGAAGACCGCATTGGCTGCAAAGAGCGCCGACAGAACGAGGGCCAGGATGAGTTGCGCCTTCATGAAGGGGATCGCCGCATGCACGTCCGTATAGGTCGCGCCGGCGACATGGCCGTGCGAGGACCAGAGGATTGCATGCATCCCGATGTACGTCTTCCATGCCTCCACCGCGAGGATGATGCCGCCGATTATTGAAAGGTGCGCCGATGCGGTCCGTTCCGCAGCTATGCCCCGGCGCGTGAAGAATATCGCGGCCTTGACGAAGTAGATCAGCGCAACGGCTGCGAGCGTCACCCAGAGGACAACGTTAAGAACATTCGCGATGATCTCCTGGGCTGGCAGCGAAAAGAGATAGAACGAGACGTCTTTTCCGAAGACAGGATCCCCGTATCCGGCCGTGGTCTGATGGAGATACGAGAGAAAGGTCATCCAGCTCCCGTTGAGCAGCGCGGCCGCAAAAAGTCCCGTCAGGACCGGCACGATGATCTTGGCCCATTCGATATGGCGGAGGAAATCCAGCTGCGGCACCGCCTGACCGTGCAGGGGGATCACCACCGCCCTGCCCTTCATGGCCCGGAGCGCGACCCAGAGGTTTATATAAGGGAAGAGAAACCCGCCGAGCGCACCGCCGAGCGCCGACAGCGCCTGCGCCTGCACCCGCGTGTTGAAGATCTGCTCCATCCCCAGGTCCCTGAACCAGAGCCAGTCGATATACAGGGAGATAAACTCCGGCAGGGAAAGAAGCGCAAAGAGCAGGATGAGAAGAAAAAATATCAGACTCCCGAAAGTCCTCTTAGGCATCGACCTCCTTTATTTGCTTCGGACTGACGATGTGGAGGTTATCTTAACACGTATCGCGGATTATGTGAACCCCATGGCACGCTTCGTGAAGGTCTCGTGGACAGATTCACATCTTTCAGTTGACAGAATCATTATTATGGAAAAGTCCGAAGCAAAGCGGCAATCCAACAATCAAATATTTCAGTACAAATTTCCTGACAGCTTCTTCTTCACCCCAATTTCTTAAAGGAAGTGTTGATTAGTCCTCAAAGTACCCCGAATATCCCCTAGTTTCCCCCATCTTGATATCATCACAGCATAGTTATCATTCCTTGAAAAGGCAAAACAGTCTTGAAAGACGTCTTGTTTTTAAAGCCGTAACGTAATATTATCTCTTTAGTGAAATTTTTTGGCCAGGACAAAGACAGGTGATTTGATGCTCTATTTTCTCGACCTGTTCGGAGTTGCGGTATTTGCCGTAACCGGCTCTCTGGCAGCCGGGAAGAAACAGATGGACCTTTTCGGAGTGGTAGTGCTGGCGCTCGCTACTGCACTCGGAGGAGGGACATTGAGAGACGTTATCCTTGGGGCCTATCCCGTCTTCTGGATTTCCGATCCGTCCTATGTCTTTGTCGGGACGGCAGTGGCCATTTCGATATTCGTTCTCGCCAGGTTTCTCCGCCCTCCGGCAAAGGCACTCAAGTTCGCTGACGCGTTTGGGTTGGCGATCTTTACCATAATCGGAACCGACAAGGCAATCTCTCTTGGTGTCGCCGGCTCTATTTCCGTAATCATGGGGGTTATGACCGGTGTTGCCGGCGGGATTATCAGAGATATGCTCTCAGGCGAGATTCCGCTGGTTCTTAAGGCCGAGATTTACGCGACCGCTTCCCTCTGCGGGGCCATTATCTTTGCCGTCTTCACGACCTATTTCCCTTCCATGCCGTTGCCCGCACCCGCTGCGATCACAGCGGTCCTTGCCCTCAGACTTGCCGCGATTCACTGGAATCTTTCGCTCCCGGTTTTTCCATCCGCAAAAAAATGAATTCTCAGGTTTGGCTGCTTTTGGGTTTCCCGGTTTCATACGCAGTCTTCTGCAACAACAAAAAGTGAGATCAGACATGAGTAGAATAATCGTTGAGGCGGTCGCGTGCCGGGGCTTATGCGGCCGCTGACGCTTCCGGGATTGGCTGATTACTTTCAGCGGGCTTCGCGGCGAAGCAGACAGGCTGTTACCTTGCGGTTCCGGCGATCCTGTTTTTCTCGTCGAGTCTGACGACCTTCGGCGTGAAATTCCTGGTCTTTTCGTCTTCGAGGTAGACGTAGCTGAATATGATGACCTTGTCCCCAACGACCCCTTTTCTTGCGGTCGGACCGTTAAGACAGATCTCGCCCGATCCTTTTTTCCCTGCAATCACGTAGGTCTCGAACCGCTCCCCGTTGTTCATGTTGCTGATCATCACCTGTTCGTAGGGGAGGATCCCTGTCGCTTCCAGAATAGCTTCGTCGATCGTGATGCTCCCCTCATAGGCAAGGTTCGATTCCGTCACCGTAGCCATGTGGATCTTGGCCCTGAGCATGCACCTCAGCACGATTCCTCCGAGAAAAAGCGAGGGGTAAGGG
>JAJYLU010000123.1 GCA_021787505.1 Nitrospirota bacterium
GTTATGTCTGCGTTTACGTGAATCAGGATAATAATCTGCCGATTCTATGGCGTTTTTCAGCATGTCGGACTCTATCCTTCTGCAAAATGATGTTTTCTCCTCCTACGCATTGGCCATCGCCCGAATCCTTCATTCCGCGTCCCTCTGAATCGTCACCGGAGGAGGTATCCCCGCCTCCAGGATTTTCAGTGCCTTCTCCCTCAACCCTTCTTTCCCGAGGTCTTGCTTGCCGGTCATCTCATCGATGTCTATCCTCACCACGCCGGTGATCCTGAGCTTTTCTTCCCGGAAGTCGCCGTATCCGCCTTCGGGCTGATACTTCCGCATGAGAAGCCGCAGGGCCATGGTCTTCTCTTTTTCATCCTCGACTATCCGGGCCTTTCCCCTGATGATAACGCTCCGGTAGAGATATTCGGCCCTGCAGGGGTCGGCCTCATCCCCCTTCACAAAAGCTAACGGGAGGTCAACCTCGAAGCAGACCCTGCAGTCCCTCCTGATGTCGTCGATTTTTTCGCCTTCCTTTGCAGTATGGAAGTAGATCTTTCTCTCATTAAAGACGAAGTTGAGCGGCTTTATCATGGGATAGCCGTCCCTGCCGGTCGTGCCGAGCCTGCCGACATGGCAGCGCGCAAGCAGGTCGATGACCGATGCTTCATCCCGCATCTCCTTTTTAGCCCTGCGCATCATTGTTATTCCCCGAACTCCCTGAGCATCTCTTCGAACCTTTCCATTTTTTCGGGGCCGTATTTTTCGATGCCCCTTCGCACTTCGTCAAGCGGCTTTTCCTGCCCGAGTGCATCTCCTTTTTTCGAAAAGAACTTGTCGGCGAAGCAGATTATTCTCTCTTCGAGGGTGACGGGCAGCATGTCACGTCTCGGTATCGGCAAGCTGTTCTTGTCTATGTCGGCGATGCTGATCCCGACTCCAACGTGCCGTTCGCAGACGAGCGCATGGATGGGAAGGCCCTCTCTTTCGAGGACCGCTCTTCCGAGATATCCGTGACAAACGTACGGCTTGTCGCCGTAGCAGCCGATAGAGGCTACGTTCGTCCCAAAGATGCCGATATCGTGGAGCATCGCCGCCTCTTCGATAAAGATCATATCCGGCTTCATGTGCATAAGTCGCCCTGCGATAACACGGGCCTTTTGCGCAACCGCCGTGCTGTGGCCGATCAATAAATTGTAAGCGAGGGAACCCGGCTCATAGTATTTCCTGATAATCCCGATTGCGTCAATACCGCCTCTCTTCATGTCTTTCGCATCTCGGCGAGGAACTTTCTTATCCTTTCAGCGTTCGTCCCGATGTCGCTTACGCCGACACGGGAAACCGAACGGATGTCGACACGGCTACCCTCCCCATTCTTTTCGACCCGGATGACGATGTCGTCCTTGAAGCCGAACCAGAATGTGGTGGCAACCGCCTCGATCCGGCCGGCGGCCTTGTTCGCGTCGACAACGTTCCAGCTCATCTTTCGGGCCACGGCGATCGCCTTATCGAAAGCCTCTCCCGGAGGGATGCCCAGGATAAGAGGTTTGATGTCCGCATAGGCCTTGTGCTGCTGCGCTGCGATTGCCGGTCCGCCATAGTCAGGCGGGTTCGATGCGTTTTTCCTTAGGGGCAGAATCGCGACGAATTTCGGGGGGTTCTCGGTGTCTGTGGTAATGTCGTGAATAGGCGGCAGACTCTTTGCCAGTTGCATCCAGTGCCAGGCGACAAACACAAGCGCGCCTGCAATCGCCAGCCCGAAGAGGGCAAGGAGAAAGCCGCGTTTGAAGACCAGACGGACCGTGGCAAGCAACCCCATGAGAGACAGAACCGTCGCAGCCATGCCGCCGTATGCGGACCACTTGAAAATATCGATGCCGATCCTGAAATTCCATACCTCGTAGCGCGTGCCGAGCCCTGCAGCTGCCGCGGCGAGACCGCAGAGCGCGGCGACAAAGAAAGCCATTTTAGCCATGCGGGAAGTTTTGCCATTCTTTTTCATCTATCCTCCGAATTTCTTCAGCATCACCCTGTAGTCCTCCTCTGTGTCCATGTCCAGGACGACCCCTTCATCATCGACTTCGACATATTCGACCCGTGAGGGATCGGCAGCAATGATCTGCCTGAGATTCATTCCCGAAAAAACCCTTCTTGCCGCATCAGCGGGAAAGAGACACGGGTGGCCCCTCCTGCCGTGATAAGAAGGAATGACGATCCTGTCGGGTCTGCGGATATGAGTCTCAACGATAGTCCCCAGCGTATCGCCGGAAACCAGCGGATGGTCGGCGAGACAGACCAGAACCCCGGCAACAGACGGCAATGACGCTAGCCCGGCCCTGACCGATTCCGCCATCTCGCTGCCCTCCTTCTCATTTACCGCTATCCGTACCGGATAACCGCTAATCTCTTTTCTTACTATTTCATGTCCCGGCCCGAGAACAACTGTAACGCTCCCGATGCCGGCCCACCTAATGGCATCAAGACAATGACGGATCGCGCTTTTGTCAGCAAGAGGGAGGAGCTGTTTTAACTTCCCCATCCTCCTCGCCGATCCTGCCGCAAGAAGCACTGCCGATACCAGGGGCAATGGATTCCCTCCTCTTCTGGATGATCTGGGCCATAATGCTGATCGCGATCTCACCGGGTGTGACCGAGCCTATCGGGAGGCCGACAGGGGTAACGACCCTTCCGATATCCTCTTTTGAAAAGCCGGCCTCCCCGAGCGTCTTAAAAAGGAGCGCACGCTTGCGCCTGCTGCCGAGGAGACCGATATACTTCGCCTTTGTTCCGAGTGCCGCTTTAAGTGCATCGAGGTCATGGTTATGTCCCCTCGTCGCGATGACGATGTAAGCGCTCTCATCGACGAAGATGCGCGCAAACATATCCCCGAAACCGTGGACCACGATCTCGTCGGCATCCGGGATATTCTCCCTGTTCGCATATTCTCCACGGTCGTCGGCAACGGTCGTCCTGAACCCGGCAAACTTAGCCGCTCCGGCGAGCGCCCTGCCGACATGACCGGCCCCCAGAATAATCAGCCTCGGCTCCGGGATGACCGGCTCGATATACACCAGCACCTTTCCGCCGCAGACAAGGCCGCCGTGCCGCTCGGTCAGCTCAAAGGGGATCGTACGCGGAGAACCGTCCTTGATCGTCATCACCGACGCCTGGATCACCTCGGCCTCGAGGCATCCTCCTCCCATCGTGCCGACGATCGATCCGTCGTCCCTCACCAGCATCTTCGCACCTTCCTTCTGGGGCGATGAACCGATGCACTGCACGATCGTGGCAAGGGCCGACGCCCTGCCCTCTTTTTTGAGTCTCACTACCTCTTCATAGATTTCCATGCTCGCATCTTCTTTCCATTTTCGCAATAATCGCAAGAAAGATTCCGTACAAGCCGGAACGACAAAATCGATCCACGATCACCCTAGCATATCAAATAGAAGGCGGATGTGGGGAAAAAAGTCCATAATCAGCGGCTCCATATAATTCCCTTGGTGGGGCCAACCAACAAGAGTCCCGCCTGAAAAGCGTCAGTCTGCGTTTACGTGACTCATCATAAAATCACGCCGCTTTTATGGCTTTTTTTATCACATCTGCCTTCGTGATCAATAAACACTATATTGTTGTGTAAGAGGTTCCCATTTGGCCAGCCGCGGCTTCCAGCCTCCCTACTTGAATATCTCTCCGAAGAACATCTTCATCGCGCTCCATGCCCGGCGTGCGGCCTTCTCGTTATACGCGATGCCCTTCGAGGGATCGTTACCTGAAGCAGGGTTCGTGAAACTATGCACCGCCCCGCTGTAAATATTGACCTGCCAGTCGGCGGACGTCTTCTTCATCTCGTCCCAGAAGGCATCGACCTGTTCCCGTTTCACGAACGGATCATCAGCGCCATGTAAGACAAGAACGCTCGCCCTGATGTTCTTCGCGTCAGCCGGGTTGGGGTTGCTAAGGTCGCCGTGGAAACTCACCACCCCGGCGATATCATTTCCCGCACGTGCCATTTCGAGTACGACCCCGCCCCCGAAGCAGTAGCCTATCGCCGCGATCCTCTTCGTATCGGTAAGCGGATATTTCCTGAGCACTTCAAGCCCGGCATCGGCCCGCCTCCTCATCAGTGTCCTGTCCGCCCTATATATTCCGGCCAACTTGCCTGCCTCTTCAGCGGTCTTCGCCCTCACTCCCTTTCCGTACATATCGATCGCAAAGGCCACATACCCGAGGTTCGCCAGTTCCTCCGCCCTGCCCTTTGCGTAGTCGTTGAGCCCCCACCATTCATGCACGACGACCACGCCGGGCCGCTTCCCCTTCATCGCGTCGTCATACGCAAGATACCCTTCGAGGACGGTGTCGCCGTCCCTGTATTCAACCGTCTCCGTACGGACCTTCGCTTCAGCGGCAAATGCAAAGGCAAACGCAAATAATGTCATAAACAATAGTATCTTCATTTTCTCCTCCTTCAATCTATCACCATATCTGCTTTACAGTTTCATACTCAGTCAGACAGGTCTGCAGATGCATCAAATATACACAAAAAAGAGAAGGCAGACGCGCTGAAAAACAGCCATAGTCGAGGCTCCGCTGAAAACTCTTACCTCCCATTTCCGCATCTCCAAAATGCACTGACGGTGAAGTCTGCGCTTGCGTGAATCATATGAATGAATCTGCCGATTCTATGGCTTTTTTCAGAATGTCTGCCTCCATCTCTTATGCAAAATCAGGGGTTACACCTTCTTCATCGACGCCAGTACCGCCTCGGGTTTCATCGGAAGCCGTCTCACCCTTATGCCTGATGCATTGAAGACCGCGTTTGCAACAGCCGACGCAATCGGCGGAAGGCCGGGCTCTCCGATTCCGCCCATCTCGTCCTTACTTTTGATGATATGCACTTCTATCTCGGGAACATCAGCCATCCTGAGAAGAGGGTAGTTGTCGAAGTTCGAGGACTCGACCCCGCCCTTGGCAAAGGCGATCTCTTCTTTAAATGCTGCGCTGAGCCCCATGATGATCGCGCCCCTCATCTGTGCGGTGATGATCGCCGGGTTGACGATCGGCCCGCAGTCGACCGCGCAGACCACCCGATGGACCTTTATCGACCCGTCCTTCTTATCGACCGAGACCTCCGCAACCTGAGCTATATAGCTTCCGAACGACATATGCTGGGCAACGCCCCTTCCCTGCGCCTTTTGGAGCGGCTTCGCCCAACCTGCCTTCCCGGCGACCGTCTCGAGCGCGCGGTACGCCCGATGATGTTTTTTGAGCAGGCCGAGACGGAACTCGACGGGATCTTTGCCCGCTGCGTGCGCAGCCTCATCCACAAAACACTCGACAGTGAACCCGTTGTGGGAGCTGCCGACCGACCGCCAGAAGCCTACCGGCACCGGCGTATCGATCCTCACATATTCGACCTTCAGGTTAGGGACTTCGTATTCCATATTCCGAAGCCCTTCGACCGCAGCCGGGTCTATCCCGTTTTTGACCTGGCCAGGGAAGACCCTCGAAAAGATCGAGGGACATACGATCTTGTGCGACCATGCGGTCATCCGGCCTTTCTCGTCGACCGCGCCTTCGATCCTCGAGACGTTCGCGGGACGGTAAAAGTCGTTCTGCATGTCCTCTTCCCTTTTCCATATCAGCTTTATGGGTTTGCCCGTCGACTTCGATATCTTTACCGCCTCCTCGACCACATCGATCTCGAACCTCCTGCCGAAGCCGCCGCCGAGATAGGTGGTATGCACCTTGATCTGGTCAGGTTTAAGCCCGGTCTCCTTTTCAGCCAGTTCGAGAACGCCGGTCTGATTCTGGGTCGACACCCAGATCTCGCAGCTGCCGGGACCGATCGCCACCGTACAGTTCATAGGCTCCATCGTCGCATGAGAGAGATAGGGCAGGGTATACATCGCCTCTATCTTCTTCGGCGCAGCGCCCAGCGCCGCCTTTACATCGCCGTCGTTTCGGGCGGTGATGCCTTCTTTAGCAAGATCGGTCATAAAACTTTTTTCGAGATTTGCGGTATCGAGGCCCGGCTCGATTCCCTTGTCCCATTTCACGTCCAGGGCGTCCCTCCCCTTCCAGGCGCCTTCCGGCGTTCCGGCGCAGACGGCGATGCCGGCAGGTATCGGCACGACATG